>CAZBCO010000094.1:0-6106 GCA_964490295.1 uncultured Planctomycetota bacterium | reverse complement strand
GGGGAACGTCAACCCGAAGTACGGTCAAGGGCATGGCTCGATATTTTTGTAGTTTACGGGATAGCCGTCCTCCCTGACCCCGTACAGGAAAGAGAGTTTACCCCGCTCATACATGTAGACCAATCGACCTAAATGATGGCGCTTAGAGAACAAATCGGGGTGAATCTTGTCCAGATCATACACAGCATTTTCAAGCATGCCATCTAGTGCCGTATCGTCAGGATTTGTTACGATGGTGTGAACCGCAACCGCATGGCCCTCATAAGAAACCGTAAACTTAAACACCAGAAGCTGCTCTTTAGTCCTTTTCCGTTGCTTCGCAAACATTGCCTTCAGTTTGGTTTTCAGCAGTTCGTAGGCATCCGAGCCAATGCTTCCTATGAAACCCTTTGCGATGTTCCCGAGAATAAACGCCCCGCCCAGAATAAGAATGCTTAGGGGCTCGACCGCCTTCTTAACCTCATATTCTGGCTTTGAACCGAGAGCTTCCGAAAGTGAGCTAATATCATCCTGAAACTCACGTCCCTGATAAGACATATCCAAAGCTAGACGTAAAGGCCATCCTGGATGATGCTTTTCGACAATGGGCTTGCCAATCTCATCAGGAAGTACGTCGTCTGGTTCGAAGAGTTCACCTCGTGCCTTAAGTTCACTTATACCAGAGGGAAGATCCTCGACCCAAGCTTCGACAAAGCGACCTAACGGTGCGTGACGCGGATCGTGCTGGTATCCCATCTGGATCGAATGAGTCTTGAATACCTCTGCGAATGACTTCAGTGCCTCACGAGACATCATGTGTCCGTGTGCATCGATCCGGGTTGAACTGATCGTTACTTCGATCTGTTTCATTATTTATCTCTGTTTACACGGTTCTTCATCTTAGACGTGCAGTTATGCGTCTTTATCGAGGATATTCACCGCAACCGTCACCTTGAATCCTCGGGGAATTCCCCCGTATTTTCCTGCGGGCTTCGAGAGATCAAAGAAACTCTCCTCGATGGCCGCCTTGACTTTGCGCTGAACCTGTGGGTCTGTGAGGTAGTTCTTAATAAAGTCGTTTACTGGTGGGAGCGCCTTGCTGCCTGGGAGTGGGCAACCGGACGACATATCGTAATTCCCGACTTTGCTTGCCCCCTTCCAGACCTCTACATGCGGAGTCGGCCGGCCTTGAAGGTGCTCTGACTTCCGAAAAGTAATGCGGTATGCCCCGTACCTTCGCTCCAGTGGTGCACCCATATACTGTCCCTGTATCTTAATGCCAACGTCAAAGCTAATCGGCACCCGTCGGGGCGTCCGGTTCAGCGCCTTGTTGGTTGGGGAGCTCTGGCATGTGCTTTTCCATCCAAACCTTGAACAGCGGGCTGAACGTAATACTTCCATTACCTAACCCAAGTCCCAGAACTGAGTGCACAAGGGTAGCAGCGCATCCAAAAGCGGTTCTGGAATCCAAAACTATGTTGTCGTGCGGATGGGAAAGTAGGTGCAGGTATTTACGGCGCACGTCACGCACCTTATCAAAGGCATTTTTCGTCTTTTCATTTACCAATCCATATGCATCAAGAACCTTCACCCTCTGGTCTTGACTCATCTTCTCAAATGTGCGCCCATACAACTTCTTGATCTGTGATTCTGAGATCGGCTGGCCGTTGATCTGGAAATTCGCCATATCTAACCACAAGATGGCGACCATCTCCGCCACGTATCCTGACTGTGCGATCACCGCAAGGTTGTTGCACATCATGTATGATGCAATCGCATGACGTAGCGGCCAGAATAGCTTCTCAAGTACGTTTGGAACATCCGTAGGGGCAATGATGAGCACTTTACCTGCTTCGATGATTTCTTGGTATCTGGCAACGATTGCGTCAATGGAACCATCCGATCCATGTGCCACCATGTAAGCCAGGATTTGCTCGATGGTCGGAACTGCCGAATCATGTCCCGGCAGCCCCTCAATGTCGAAACATCTCAGGGGGTTAATGAAGCCATTGAATGTCGTCATGTGCAGGCCTCCTAACTCTTTATTTCACACCAATCCCCATTTGCGGGCGGATTCGGCCTCCGAAAGGATAGTACCTCCGGGCAAGGGGGCGGTCAAGTGTCTTTTCTGGAAAACGGGGACTGGCACCCCGCTGCCTGTCCCGTTTTCTGCCGAGCGAGTGGTTGCGCGTCGAACGCGGGGACAGCCGGCGAGTGGCAGGCCCCTGCTTTCCGGTTCCGAGTTTGAGCCTTCGGATTTCTGAAGCCGCAACGCGGCGTCATACTGCCAGCCTGTGGGCAACGCCCGAGGTCGCCATCGGGCTCGTGCCCATCCGGATGGTAATCACGGGCGGGACGCCCGTGCTACGGAAAGCGGCGTCGTGCCGCCGTAGTCCAAAGGCCGAGGCGGCCCCGTGCTACAACAGCCCTTCGTGAGCTTCGTGCCCTTCGTGGTGAATAAGACGTTTCACCGCAGAGGACGCGGAGGTCGCAGAGAGGGGGCTATGGCGGGCAGGCCGATGCAATGGATGAAGGCAGGGGGAGTTTTCGACGGGATTGACAGGATGAACGGGATAGGGAAAATCCGGTATCCGGTCCATCCTGTTCATCCCGTCAAAAAATGCTTTCTTGCGAGTATGAGCACGAGGCAGGGGGATTGGCTGATGGCTGACGGCTGATAGCTGATAGCTTTTTCAAGTCGGAGGTGATCCGACGCACCCATTCCCCCTCGCTCCCCTTCCCCCCGTGCTCCCATGCGCCAAAGCGGGTCAGTTCGTTTCGCGGCATTGCTCGATGACTTGGGCGAGGACCGCGTCGGCCTGGTCGTGGGGGACCTGGCAGGTGCCGGCCCGCTCGTGCCCGCCGCCGCCGAAGGCCAGCATCATCGAGCCGACGTTGATCTGGGCGTCGCGGGTGAAGGGGTCGTGCCCGGCGCTGATCACGCAGGTCTCGTTCGCCTTGCCGTCGAAGACGCGCACCGCGACGTTCTGGTCGGGGTAGAGCACGTGGATGACGAAACGGTTGCCGCAGGGCGTCTGGGGCACGCCACGCAGGTCGGTGACCACCACGTTGTCGTGGACCGCGGAGTGCTTCTGCAGGAAGACCCGGAAGAGGCCCTCGTGCTCGAAGTAGCGGGCGACGCGCTCGGCGACGTCCGGGACCTTGAGAATCTCGTCGCAGCTTTTGGTGCGGCAGTAGTCGATCAACTCTTCCATCAGTTGGTAGTTGCTGATGCGGTAGTCGTGATAGCGGCCCAGCCCGGTGCGCGGGTCCATAATGAAGGCCAGCAGAATCCAGCGCTGGGGATGGAAGACGTCGTCGGCCGTGAGCATCGCCGAGTCGTAGCGGTCCACCGCGTCGATCAGCTCGGCGAAGCGGGGAAAGCGTTCACGCCCGCCGTAGTGGTCGTAGATGACGCGGGCCGCGCTCTGGGCGGCCTGGCAGGCTCCGGCGAAGGTCTCGTGCTGGTGCAGCCCGCGCTCCTCCTCGCTGGAATGATGGTCGAACCACATCCCGCAGCCGGGCACGAACGGCACATTGGCCAGCACGTCGTTCGCGTCAATCGGAACTTTGCCGTCCTGAACGTCCTTGGGGTGGACGAAGACCATCGCGTCGATGATGCCCGCCTCTTTGAGCAGCACCCCGCAGACCAATCCGTCGAAATCCGACCGTGTCACCAGGCGCATCGCGTGTTCCTCCATCGTGTGGCCGAGCCTTCATGGACGTATCGGAGCAAGTGGGGTGCGAGTTTACCCATTTCCTTGCGGGGCGCACTATGCCGCACCGCGGGCGCCGGAACGGCTTCGTCATCTTGTAAACCCCCGCCCCATCCGGTAAGATGATAGTAGCATCCGATACCGGTTGGCGTGCGGATTCAAACAGCGACTATCGGGAGACGGGCAATGATGCAGTGGTTGGCGAATAATTCGGTGGCGATCATCTGGTTCTTTGCCGTGGTTCACCTGCTGGTGTTCGCGGCGTTGTGGATGAAGCACCGGCGCCACAAGGCCCGGCTGCGCCGCTTCCTCGATAACATCCTGCGCCACACGCGCGGAGCGGGCGACGACGACGACCGCACCGTGGACGAGGCCATCGAGGGCTTCCTCCACGATATCCGCAACCTGCTGGACAATCACCCGGAACAAATCCCCGAGCTCCGGCAACGGGTCGAGGAGAAGGACGAGCTTAAGAAGTACGTGGTCAAGGACTGGTTCGAGACGCTCTACAACGCGGCGCGCACCTTCATCCAGGCCTATCCGCTGATGGGCATTCTGGGCACGGTGCTGGCCATCGGCGTGGGGATGAACGCCCCGCGCATCGAGCCGCCCGCCCCGGCGGCCCCGGCCGCGGTGGTCGCCGCGCCCGCCCCGGCCGCTCCGGCCCACAACGGCTCGGCCTCGAACATCGTCAGCAACTTCCGCAACGCCATCTGGTCCACGGTCTGGGGCTTGATCTTCGGCGTGTTGTTCATGGTCGGCAACTCGCTGGTGGAGCGCCGCTTTGAGCGGCTGGAGCAGTATAACCAGGAGGTGCGCGACGTGGTGCGCGAGACGCGCCGCTCGCTCACGCGGGCCGGGACGGCCGGGGGAGGCGTGGCGTGAAGAGGCGGCACGTCCTGCTGACGCTCACCCCCCTGCTCGACCTGATGCTGGTGGTCATCTTCGCCCAGTACATCGACCTGCAGGAGGTCACGCTGGCCCAGGTGCAGCAGGAGCAGCTCCGCCGCACACTGGCCGAGCAGGCCGAGCAGGAGAAGAGCCAGACCGCCCAGTCGGCCTTCGAGGAGCTGCGCCGACAGAACGACCTGCTCACCAACCTGCGGGCCGAGAAGGACGCCCTGCTGGAGGACAACGCCCGGCTGAAGGCCCGGCTGGAGGCCAGCGACGCCGAATACCGTCGCCAGTTGGAGGAAGAGCGGCGCGAGACCGCCGAGCAGATCGAGCGCATCGCCCAGACCGTCCGCGAGGTGCTGAACGTGCCGCTCGACGTGCTGACCGCCACGCTCAAAGACGCCCCCGCCTCCGAGGTGCGAGCCGTCACCGCCAACCTCGCCAAGCTGCAACAAGCCTCCTCCGCCAACATCGTCCGCTACCTCCACGAGGTCGCCGAGTTCCGCAAACGCTGGGACATCTGGGAGGTGCATATCCACGCCGACGGCTCCTGCCGCATGACGATGAACCAGCGGCCCGTCGAGGCCCGTCTGCTCACCACCACTCGCGAGGGCTTCTTCCAGCAGTTAGAGACCGTGCTCAAGGACGCCGCCGAACCCAAGAGCTTCGTGCTGGTGGTGGTCAGCTATGCCGACGCCACCCTCCAGGCCCGCGAGAACGCAATGCAGGGCCTCAATCTGGCCCGCGAGAAGTTCCGGAATTACTGGAGCAGTGAGAAGCAGATCTACGTGTCGCGTCTCGGCTTCATCGCCGAACGCCATCGCCCCGGCAACCCATAACAGAGGAGACGAGCCGTGCGACAGCCGAACCGGCAACGTGGAAGCATTCGAGGGATGATCGCCCTGGTCGGCGCCTGCGCCCTGGCGGTGGGGGCGTTCCTCGGCGGCGGCGAGCTGGGATGGTGGGACGACGGCGCCGGGCCTGACGCGCCGAAGGTCGAAACCTCCGACACCCCCCAACCTCCCGCCTCGGAGGCCGCGGCCCGGCCGCTGGTCATCGTCCTCGACGGCCATCAATACCTGGTCGCCGGCCAGCCCGTCGCCTTGGAAGAGCTGGCCGCCCGGTTTCAGAAAGTGCCCGACGGCACCGGCCCGGCCGTGGTGGTGGAGCGCAAGCCGACCTCCCGCGCCGCCGCCGAAGCCGCCCTCGACACCCTCTTGAAAAAGCTCAACATCCAAGCCGAATGGCGCCCCCCGCTGTAGATAAAAAGCCGCCGCGCCGAATAGGCGGAGCAGGCGGCGGCATCGAGTAAAGCATGCGGAGGTGACACCGTGGTCCTTGGCACAGAACCGTCGGTTGATCAAGGTCAATATGAGGTGGTTTACAAGGCCCGTTCTGGCGGGCAGTCGGAGGCGGCTCTCCGCGTCCTGCGACGCGCCGGATGCGCTCCGATCGTTCTGGGAAATCCGACGACCTTCAACCCTCGACATCAGGTGATGATCTATGTGCTGATCGCC
>CAZBCO010000093.1:0-9984 GCA_964490295.1 uncultured Planctomycetota bacterium | reverse complement strand
CGTGTTCCCTGCTCCACCATGTCCTTCTGCGAACGCCGGACTTTGGAAGACAATCTGCTGTAAGCCGGCGAGGAACGCCCCCTCGATCTGCGCTTCGGATAGACCCGTCACTTCGAAGCCTTCCCGCTGGAGAAAGCGTCGCCAGACCGGCTGGAGGGCCGTCCGCCCGCTGAGAATCACCGAAGTCCCCTTCTCCGCCAGCCGATGCCCGCGAATGGCCTGAATGTCGCCGAAGGCGATCGCTCCGGCGAACAGGCTGACAAGCTGCGCTGTCGTGTATTGGCCCGATTGATCGAGAATGCGAATGAGAAACAGCGACCGCAAGAGGCCGTACTGCTCCACCCACGCGGCCCCCCGGTCAAGCATCTCGCCGTCAAACGGCTCCGCCTGGTCGGACTTCAACGAGCCGGCGAGGATGGTCTGGGTGCGGACCACGTAGTCCAGTTCGCCGGCCAGCGTGGTGATGCCGCTGGCGATGCGGTTGTGCCGGTCGATTCGGACCATTTTGGTGTGCGAGCCGAGGTGGATGTAGAGCAACGGGCCTTCGGCTCCGAGCGTCTCCAATGCCCCGAAGATTTCCGTCTCCTCGCCCCGGATGATGTCGCATTGCGGAGCCTCGTCGAGGCGGCATTCGATAGGTCCGGTGCGCACCCCGCGCACGAAATAAACCGTCAATGAGTCGAGTTCAGGGAATGAGACCGCCTCCACCGCTTGGGCGAGGTCTCCGGAGCTGACCGGTGCCGGAGCATGCGGCAACTCGTTCAGGCCGAGGTTCGAGGTGATCATCCCGGCGGCGAGTGCCCAACTCGGACGGTCGGAGCCGGACCGGGCGGTCGCCTGCTCGACAGCTTGGGAGATGCCCTCGCGCAGAGCCGCGACGCTGCCGGTTCGTGCGGTATCGCGCACTCCGGCCATCACCTCCGCCCGCGAGACGATCTGCCCATCACGAATCAACCAGACGCGGGTGTTGGTGGTGCCGCAATCAATGGCCAGAAACGGCTCCATTGGAATCTCCGGGTTGGTGGCTGGGGGCGAGGACTCGGCTCCGAACAAAGCGGGTCAGCCGGCGACCATCACTTCCTTGTCGTCCTCGAACTTGACGGCGACCTTGGTCGAGATGCCCGGTTCCTGCATGGTGATGCCGTAGAGCACGTCGGCCATCGCCATCGTGCGGCGCGAGTGGGTGACCACCAGGAACTGCGAATCCTTGAGGAACTCACGCACCATCATGCAGAAGCGCTGGATGTTGCTCTCGTCCAGTGCCGCGTCAACCTCGTCGAGGATGCAGAAGGGGCTGGGCTTGGACTGGAAGATGGCGAAGAGCAGCGCGATGGCGGTCATGGTCTTCTCACCGCCGGAGAGCAGCGTGATCGAGGCAGGCTCCTTGCCCGGCGGGCAGGCGACGATGTCGATGCCCGCGTCGAGGATATCGACCTCTTCCTCCAGCACAATATCCGCTCGGCCGCCGCCGAAGAGCTTGCGGAAGAGCACCTGGAAATTGGCGCGAACGTCCTCATAAGTCTTCTGGAACATCTCGCGGCTGCGGCGGTTGATCTTGCGAATAATCTCGCGCAGCGTATTGCCGGCCTTCTGCAGGTCTTCGCGCTGGGCGGTCAGCTCCGCGGAACGCCGCTCCAGCTCCTCCTGCTCCTCGATGGCGTAGGTATTGACCGCGCCCATCGCCTTGATCTTCTGTTCGAGTCCTCCGATCTCGCGCTCGATGGCCGCCCAGTCACGTTCCTCGACCGGCCCGGCCGCGTGGCGCTCGGCCAGCGAGCAGTCGAACTCGTTGCGGGCCTGAGCTTCGAGGTTCTCAATGCGCATCGCCACCTCGGCGGCGTGGACGTTGAGCTTGTTCAGCCGAGCTTCCGAATCCTTCATCTGGCGGCTCGACGCATTGCGGCCCTCGCGCTTCCGGTCGAATTCCCCGCGCACCACCTCGCGGCGGTTGTCCGCCTCGGTCTTCTGTGAACCGAGCCGCTCGCGCCTTTCGAGCAGATTCTGAATCTCGCTCTGTTTGGCCAGAATAGTCTGCTGCGATTCGGCGCGGCGGCGGGCACCGCTCTCGATCTGTTCGCGGTTGGCGGTGAGCAAGCGCTCGCGCTCCGCCATCTGCCGGATCAGCTCGCCGTGGCGACGCCGGAGCGCCTCCGCCTGCATCACCCGCTGGGCCTGGGCGACATCCTCTTCGGCGGCGCGGTTCCGCAGTGTCTCGCGCGACGCCTCGCTCTCCGCGAGCATCTGCTCTTGCCCGGCAAGCTCGGCCTTCAACGCGCTCTCGGCGCGTTCGAGCCGCTCCGACTCCTGACGGGCCTCGCCCTCGCGTCGTGCGAGCAATTCGACCGTCTCGGTGATTTCCCGCTGCTCGCTGCGGAAGGTCTCGACCTCGGATTCCAGGCGGGTGATGAACTCTTCCAGCTTGCCCGCTTCGGCCTCGGTTCGGGAGCGATCGCTGCGGGCCTTGCCGAGCTCGGCCCCGATGGACGCGAGCTTGTGCTTGGCCCGGTCGGCCGCGGTAACCCGCTCCTCACGCTGCCCGGCAAGCTCCGTCAGGTCGGCATCGAGCGCGGCCCGTACGCCTTCGAGGGCGCGCAGCTCGCTGCGCCGCGAGATCACGCCGGTCGCCCCGCGAGCCGAGCCGCCGACGGATACGCCTCCGGCGGAAACCACCTGGCCGTCAAGCGTGGCGAAGCGCAAGCCCCGGTGGCTCGCGGCGGCCAGCCCCTTGGCCCGGCCGATGTCCTCGACCAGCACCACGTCGCCCAACAGGTACGCCAAGGCCGGCTGAGCCGTATCGGGGCATCGGACGAAATCGATGGCCCGCCCCAGCACGCCCGGCAGGCCGATGCACCGTTCGAGCCGGTCTTCGCCCGGTTCGATGCGGTCCAGCGAGACAAAGCGAGCCTTGCCTTGATCGTTGTCTGCCAGAAAAGCCATCGCGTTGGCCAGGGCTTGGAAGGAGTCGGCGATGACCAGTTGCTCGTCGGGGCCGAGCGCGGCTTCGATGGCTGCGGCATAACGCACATCGACATGGATCAGGTCGGCGACCACCCCACGGATGCCGGTCAACGCGGGCGAATCGCCCTGCAATGCGGCCTTGAGGGCTTGGACGCCGGAGCTGATGCCCTCGTGCTTTTCTTCCAGGTCGGCGAGAAGCTCGTGACGCGACTTGGTGCTGGCCAGCTCGGCCCGCTTGGTGTTGATCTGCTCGGCCAGGTCCGACAGCGCCTGGGTCAACGTCTCACATTCCCGCTCAGTGGCGGTCTGCGACTGTTCCAGAGCCTCGATATGCTGTCGCAGCTCCGCTCTGACCTGCGCCAATTCCTGGCGTTGCTCGCGACATTCCGCGAGGTTGGTCTCGCGCTCGGCGGTCCGGGTTTCGAGCCGCTGCTGTTGATGCACCAACTGCGCCCGCTGCGCCTCGATGGCCGCGCGCTCGTTGTTGCAGCGTGCCCGGTCGCCGGCCAGACTCACGGCATCGGAACGCTTGCGTTGAATCTCGTTGCGCAGCGCGCGGGTTTGCTCTTCGATTTCTTGAATCGCGGCCCGCCGCTGGGCCAGCGCTTCGGTGCCCCGGCGGACGACCTCGTCCAGCTCCAGAGCCTCCTTCTCATCGCGGCTCAGCTCGCCGCGCATCGTCTCGATGGCGGCTTCGGCCTTGGCGATTTCGTCCTTGGTCCGCTGTTCCAGATCATCCAGCTCCTCGATGCGGGACTGGTTCATCTTCAACGCCTGTTCGGCGGATTCCAACTGGGTGCTGATGCGCACATCTTCGGATTGCAGCTCGCCGATTCGGTGGTCCGCCTCGATAACGGCGGTTTCGAGCTCGGACAGCTCCGCCTCGATTCGTTCAATACCCGCGTTCAAGCCTTCGACCTCAGCGGTCAAGCGTTTCAGCTCCGCCGCCGTCTCCTCGCGGTCCTTGGCCAGCCGGTCGTATTGGTGAGCGGCCAGAACGACGGCCAGCTCGCGGCGTTCGTCGTCGAGCCGCTTCCAGCGGCGGGCCTTGGCGGCCTGGTACTTCACCGAGCGCATCCGCTTCTCCACCTCGTCGATGATATCGCCGAGACGGAGCAGGTTGTTATCGACCCGTTCGAGCTTGCTGAGGCAGGCCTTTTTCTGCGACTTGTACTTGCTGATACCTGCGGCCTCTTCGAAAATCGCCCGGCGGTCCTGCTTGTTCGAGGTCAGCAACGCATCGACCTTGCCCTGCTCGATGATGGAGTAGGCGTCCATCCCGATGCCGGTGTCCATAAACAGGTCGCGGATATCCCGCAAGCGGCAGCGTTGCTTATTGAGGTAATACTCGCTCTCGCCGCTGCGGTAGAGGCGGCGGGTAACGCTGACCTGCTCGTACTGCGTGGGGAGAATGCCCTTGGTATTGCTGAGCGTGAGCGTCGCTTCGGCGTAGCCTCTGGAGCGGCGCGTCGGCGTGCCATTGAAAATGACATCAGTCATCTCATTACCACGCAACGACTTAACGCTCTGTTCGCCAAGCACCCACTTGACCGAATCCACGACGTTGCTCTTGCCGCAGCCGTTGGGGCCAACAAAGGCGGTCAGGCCCTTCTGAAAATCGAACTCGACCTTATCGGCAAACGACTTGAAGCCGTGAAGCGTCAGCTTATCAAGCCTCATTGATTATCCTCGATTGTGAGACCTTCTTATCTAATTCTAGAACAATAAGTTAGCAAAACTATGGGATACGGCGCGAAATCCCCTCTCGCCGCACACCTGCGCAACAATAGTATATCGACATAACCGAGCAAAATCTTTAGCAGCGTTTTCGGACGCATGCTGCGTATTCTATAACATTAAAGACAGGAAAGACAGACTATCCTTTACGAAATCGGAATCGGATGATGTGCCCGATGGCGGCGAGGCCGTCGCGCCATTTGATTTTCTTGCCTTGTTCGTAGGTGCGCGGGTGGTAGGAGATCGGGACCTCGGCGATACGAACCCGCGCGCGGGCCAGCTCGGCGGTGATCTCAGGCTCGATGCCGAAGCGGTCGGCGGTCAGCCGTAAGCTCCGCAACACCTCTATTCGCAAGGCTTTATAGCAAGTTTCCATGTCGGTCAGTTCCATTCCGTTCAATCGATTTGACAGCCAGGTCAGAAACCGATTGGCCAGCACCGATTGCTTGAGGCATCCCGGCGGTGTCCCAGCGGCGAAGCGGCTGCCGTACACCGCATCCGCGGAACCGTCCAAAATCGGAGCCAGAACTTTTGCGTAGTCGGCCGGGTCGTACTCGAAATCGGCATCCTGAACGATGGCGATGGTTCCGGTGGCGGCGGCAATGGCCGTGCGCACCGCCGCGCCCTTGCCCCGGCTGGTGTTGTGGCGGATACACCGGATACGCTCGTCGCCGGCGGCCAGCCTTTCGATAATCTCCGGGCCGGCGTCGGTCGAGCCGTCGTCCACGATGACCAACTCGATGGGCAAGCCGGGTTCGCTGGCCAGCACGCGTTGCACGATGGCTTCGAGCGTGGCCGCTTCATTATGGGCCGGCATCAGAACGCTGAGCTTCTGGCCGGAGGCATCTATCGGCACGTGGTTCAACCTTACAGAATGTACTTGCTGAGGTCTTCATCCTCGATCACGCCCTTGAGGCGCTCGCGGACGTAGGCCGCGTCAATGTTGACCTTCTGCCCGGCCATCTCCGGGCCGTCGAAGGAGATGTCTTCCATCAGCGTCTCCAGCACGGTGTGCAGACGGCGGGCACCGATGTTCTGCATCCGCAGGTTCGCCTGGTAGGCGATTTCGGCGACCTCGTGAAGCGCGTCGGAGGTGAAATCCACGCTGACCTTCTCGGTCTCCATCAGGGCGGCGTACTGCCGGGTCAGGGCGTTCTGCGGCTCGGTAAGGATGCGCATGAAGTCATCCTTGCTCAGGGCGCTCAGCTCCACCCGAATCGGGAACCGCCCCTGGAGTTCGGGCACGAGGTCGGACGGCTTGGCGCTGTGGAAGGCCCCGGCGGCGATGAACAGGATATGGTCGGTGCGCACCATGCCGTAGCGGGTGAGCACGGTCGAGCCTTCGACGATGGGCAGCAGGTCGCGTTGCACGCCCTCGCGCGAGACATCCGGGCCGCCGCTGTCCTTCTTGGAGGTGGCGGCGATCTTGTCGATTTCATCGAGGAAGATGATGCCCGTCTCCTCGGTCCGCTGAATGGCCTCGCGTCGGATGGCCTCCTGGTCGGTCATCGACTCGGCGGCCTGCTGGGCCAGCAGCTCGCGGGCCTCGCGGACCTTGATGCTGCGGACGACCTTTTGCTTGGGGATGATCTTCTCGAACATGTTCTGGAAGTCGACGCCCATCTGCTCGACGCCCTGGTTGGAGATCACTTCGATCGAGGGGATCGACTTCTCCTCGGTGGTGATTTCCACATCGCGCTCGTCGAGTTCACCGGCCTGGAGCTTTTCGCGGATTTTGGCGCGCGTCCGCTCGTGGGATTCGCGCCGCTGTTTGGCCTCGTCGTCCTCATAGAGGCCGCTGCTGAGATGCGGCGGCGGGAGCAGAGCGTCGAGCACCTCCTCGTCGGCCTTGGCCTGGGCCTGATCCATCATCGACGCCCTGGCTTCCATCATCGCCATCCCGCGAGCCGTTTCGACCAGATCGCGGATCATCGACTCGACGTCGCGCCCGTGGTAGCCCACCTCGGTGAAGCGCGAGGCTTCGACCTTGATGAACGGAGCGTCAACCAGTCCGGCCAGTCGCCGGGCGATCTCGGTTTTGCCCACGCCGGTCGGGCCGATCATGATGATATTCTTGGGCATCACGTCTTCACGCATGGCCGGGTCAAGCTGCTGGCGACGCCATCGGTTTCGCACGGCGATGGCCACGGCCCGCTTGGCAGGGTCCTGGCCCACGATATAGCGGTCGAGTTCCGCGACAATCCGCCGCGGGGTGAGGTGCTTCACGTGATTTCCTCCACGTAGATTTGATCGTTGGTATAAACGCATATCTTCGAGGCGATGTGCAGGGCCTCGGCGACGATCATCTTGGCATCCAGCTCGGTGTTGGCGACCAGCGCCCGCGCCGCGGCCAGGGCGTAGTTGCCGCCGGAGCCGATACCCAGCACGCCATCGTCCGGCTCGATAACATCACCCGAACCGGAGATCAGCAGCGCCGAGTCTTTGTCCGCCGCGATGAGCATCGATTCAAGCCGCCGGAGCACGCGGTCGGTTCTCCACTCGCGGGCCAGGTCATACGCCGCTTTGCGCAGGTTGCCCGACGCCTCCTTCAGCTTGCCCTCAAACCGCTCCATCAGGGCAAAGGCATCGGCCGCCGAACCGGCAAAGCCCACCACCACCTCCCCATCGCAGAGCCGCCGGATTTTCCGGGCCGTACCCTTGACCACGGCGTCGCCCAGCGAGACCTGGCCGTCGCCGCCCATCGCGGTTTTGCCGTCCTTTTGGACGCATAGAATGGTTGTCGCCTTGAACATGACGTTTCCCTCAATAGTTCTTGCCCAAGGCATATACTACGCGGAGCGGCGACGGCTTGCAAGCGCGCCCGTTGTCAAGTCGGCCCCGCTGCGCTACAGTGATGGCGTCATTCCAACAGGAGATCGGGTATGCAGGCTCTGGTGCGCTACGGGATGGGCGATGATGAGATTCGGCTGGAGGAGGTTCCGGAGCCGAGTCCCCTGCCCCACGAGGTCAAGATCGCGGTGCAGGCCGCGGGGATTTGCGGGACGGATATTCACGGGCACCCGGCGCTCAAGCCGCCGGTGATCCTCGGCCACGAGCTGGCCGGCGTCATCGTCGAGACCGGCTCGGCCTGCCGCGAGCGCAAGGTCGGCGACCGCGTGACCAGCGAAACGACCAAGAGCCTGTGCGGCGAATGCCGCTACTGTCGCCAGGGATCGGTGAGCCTGTGCATCAACCGACGGGGGATGGCGTCGCGCGCCGACGGCTGCTTCGCGGAGTTCGTGACGCTGCCCGAATCCAGTGTCCACGTGCTGCCGGCGAGCGTGAGCTTCGAGTGCGGGGCGTTGACCGAGCCGCTGGCCTGCGCGACGCACGCGGTCATCGAGCAGGCGGGCGTGGGCGAGGGCGAGGTCATCGTGGTGCTGGGGCCGGGGCCGCTGGGGCTGCTGGTCGCCCGGTGCTCGGTGGTGCTGGGGGCGACGGTCATTGTCGCCGGGACCTCCGCCGACCGGGTGCGCTTCGATCTGGCCGAGCACTACGGCGTGCGCTCCACGGTGGATGTCACCACCGAGAACTTGCTGGACGCGGTTAAAGCGGCGACCGGGGGCTACGGAGCAGATACGGTGTTCGAGTGCTCCGGAGCGGCGCCGGCCGTCTCCGCCGGGCTGGCCTGCCTGCGCAAGCGCGGGCGGTTTGTGCAGGCGGGGATTCTGCATCGGAAGGTTGAGCTGGATTTCGACGATGTGTTCTTCACCCGCGAATTAACCCTGGCGGGGTCGCATACTTCAAACCCGGTCTCGTGGGTGCTCGCCTTGAATCTTCTGGCGGCGGGCAAGGTGGATTTGAAGCCGCTGGTGACCGCCACACTGCCGCTGAGCGAATGGGCCAGGGGCTTCGAGATGATGCGCTCGCGCGAGGCGGTCAAGGTTGTGCTCAAACCGTGAGCCGATCCGACGAAAATGCGGTATAATATGTATGGGCAAGCACTCGACCGGGGAAGGCGCGCCTGCGATGTGGGCGCAAGGAGACGATTTGATGAAGGCATACTCCCCAATCCTGGCGTTGGCCGCGATGGGCTTGGCCCTGTTCAGCATGTCCTGCGAACCTCGTGTGGAAACCAAGGACATTGCCCGCCAGCCGCCGTTGCAGTCGGCCAACAAGGATACGACCGAGGAGGTCCACATGGACGAGAAAGTGACAAAGACCGACGCGGAATGGAAGGCCATGCTCACGCCGCTGCAATATCGGGTCACGCGGGAGGCGGCGACCGAGCGGCCGTTCACCGGGGAATACTGGGACGAGAAGGCCGCCGGCACCTACGTCTGCGTATGCTGTGGGCTGCCGTTGTTCGAGTCGCTGACCAAGTTCGATTCGGGTTGCGGGTGGCCCAGCTTCTACCGCCCGATCAATGTGCGGCATGTGGGCGAAAAGGCCGACGGGTCGCTGGGGATGACGCGCACCGAGATCGTGTGCAACCGTTGTGGCGCTCATCTGGGCCATGTGTTCAATGACGGCCCGCCTCCGACCGGGCTACGCTACTGCGTGAACTCGGCCTCGTTGAAGCTGCAGCGCGACCCCAAGGACGCGAGCGACGACTGACGCAAAAGCGTCGAATCCTCTTCAACCCGTAATTACAATTTGCCAACGGCAAAAACGTGGGGTATATTTCCAATAGGTATCCCGTTCCGATTGGGTTACGGGAATCTGCGAGAGAGCATCGGCACTGCAATGGTGTTTTGGAGAGATGGCTATGGCAATGAAGGTGGAGCGGGTGGACGTGTGGGTTGCGTCGTTGTCGGACACGCCCGGAGCACTGGCGGAAAAGCTCGATGCTGTGTCGGCGAGTGGAGCCAACCTGAAGTTCGTGATGGCTCGCCGTGCTCCGGAGACACCGGGCACCGGCGTGGTCTTTGCCCTGCCGCTTTCCGGGGCGAAGCAGTTGGCTGCCGCGAGAAAGGCGGGCTTCCGCAAAACCAAGAGCCTGTATGCGGTGCGCGCCGTTGGTGACGACCGCAAAGGCGTGGGCGCCAAGTTGACCGGGGCGCTCGCGGAGAAGGGCGTGAACCTTCGCGGGCTGTCGGCGATGACCGTCGGCAAGAAGTTTGTACTCTATCTGGCTCTGGACAACTCGAAAGATGCGACCAAAGTGGTCCGCCTGCTGAAAACGGTCAAATAGCTCTTCGGCCATCGGTTTCGATTCGGGGAGGGCCGAAGGACGGACGAGGCCCGGGATGGGAACGTCGCCTTGGGTTGCCCGCCTGCTTGCAGTTCGCGGCAACCCGCGTCGGTTGTGGCCTCGTTCGTCCTTTATTTTTACCGCTAAGCCCCGCT
>CAZBCO010000092.1:0-3951 GCA_964490295.1 uncultured Planctomycetota bacterium | reverse complement strand
TGTCTTTGGCAATTCGGGCGGTTCGAGGCGGAAAAGTCGCGGGCCGTGGGTAGTTGCAGTGGTTTGAAAACTGGGCGTGGCCGATTCGGGGAGGCGAGCGGTCACAGTTTTTGGGGGAAACAAAACCGGAGGCCTTAGGCCCCAAGGAGAATGTGATCGACGGGAGTGTGTGACGTTGGATGTGTGTGTTGTGTGTGAAGTGTTTTGTGTGTTGTGTGTGTTTTGGGCAAATTTGTGTGTGGAAAAAGGAGTAAGGTTATGAAGTCGAGATTTGTAGTGGTGATGGCTTTGGCAGCGATGCTGCTGTGCTCGTCGGTGACTTTTGGCGCGGATGTGATAGGTGTGGTGACGGCGCTTCAGAACGAAGTGCCGGGTGTGATGCCGGCAGAGTTGAAGCTTTCATTCTTGGCAATGTGGCACCAGGACCGTTTCTTGGTCTCGCGGGATGATGGCGCCTCCATGATCCAGACTGGCAACGGTGGTTATGTGACCGTTGAAGGCCCTGATATGGTCAGTCCGGTAATGGGATATGGCGCGGGCGTGGTGAATCAGGTGGCCTACGTTACGACTGGGGCATATACGCCTATCGGGTTTAATACCAAACTGACTGCTGCTTTTGGCAATCTTCCCGTGCTTGGCGAAACGCTCATTGTGGGTGCGAGTGCAACTCCCGTGGCAGGTGGCGGTGGTGGCCTTGACGTCTTGACTGGTGATATCGCCGTCCCCGTCAACGCTGTGCAGTTGCAAGCCAACCCGCACGAAGATGAAATCGTGTTCCGTACGGACTATGATTTCGGTACGCCTGGTGATTACAACCGAGACGGCGTGGTGAACTGGGATTCGCTGGCCAGCGCTCCGGCTCCTGGCGATGATCCGAGTGATCGCCCCTTTATTGCCATCTACGAGAACGACGGTACAGGACCTCAGTACGTCAATACCAATGAACCCGGTTTCGATGCGGATGGTGATGGTATTCGTACCGATAACGCATGGGTGGGCAATCCCTACGTCAGCGTGGACGCGATTGACTTCGGTGGCGTTTTCAACGGGACTGCGGATGCCGATCCGTCGATTCAGAATGTCAACGGCTTCGGTACGCCGCTGCTCGTCGGAGAGATCGTTGACATGTGGCTGGAAAACACGATTAGGCTTGATCTGGACGAGGAATCGGAGTCATTTATCAGGTCGTCCGGATTCATCGATGTGAAGATTGTTGGTGGTCGTCTGTTGGATTACATCCGCACGTTCACCGGCTACGAGGACGTTGAATACGTAAGGTCCGTGCTCAATGCGAGCGCGTTCTTCGACCTGCCTGGTGACTACGTGAACGAGTATGAGTGGACTGATAACGGTACACTTCGGCTTTTCCCGGAGGCTGCCCCGATCGCGGAGCCGGGTTCGCTCTCGCTCCTGCTCGGTGGTGTGGCGTTGGCCTTCCGTCGCCGCCGCAAGTAACACCCGGTCGAAAGACCGATAGCGACAACTCACGAGGCGACCGGGAAACCGGTCGCCTCGTCTTTTTTACTCGGAGAAATCGGCTTAGAGATGGGCGTCCGATGGAATGCTATTCGTACTCAAGTGAGCGCAGTCTTCATAGTCCGGGGCCTCGATGAGGGCGGGGCTGGGGTGGGCGCAGAGGCGCTCAATCTGCCAGAGGGCTTCCATCGGTGCGTCCCAAGTGGCGATGGACTCGGCCAGGTCGGCGGCACGGCCGGCGAATCGCGAATGGGTCAGCACGTGCTCGACCGCTTTGGCCATCGCTCCGGGCGACCGCTCGTCCATCCGCACGCCCACGCCCAGAGCTTCCACGCGGTCCATATTGAATTCTTGATCATGAAACGTGGGCACGCCGACCACCGGCACCCCGCGCGACAGCGATTGGTAGATGCTGCCGTTGCCGCCGTGGCAGACGGTCACGTGGGCCAGCCGCAGCAGCCGCGAGGCCGGGGCCATCGGGGCGGTGAAGCAGCCCTCCGGAATATCCGCCGCGTCAATCTGATTGCAGGTGGTGGCCATCACCTGGATGCCGGCCTCCGTGAGACGCCGTAACAACTCGGCAAACAGTTCGCGGGTCCCGGTCGATCCCATCGTGACATAAGCGGTGGGCTGATTGGGGTCCACTCGGTCCAGCCAGGCGGGCGGCTCGATGGCCGGCTCCCAGAGGAACGGCCCGGCGTAACAGACATGGTCCGGCAGGTTGGCGCAGGGTGCGAATTCGGGCAGATCGGCGAGCAGGGTCAGGTCGCGCGAGCACATCACATCGAAGAGATCGCTTCGGGGTGCCAATCCCACCTTCTGTCGATATCGGTTGAAGGGCTTCGCATAGCGGCGGAGCATGATCGGCTGCACCCAAGGCATCAGCCGCGTCGCCAATCGTGTTCCCAGGATTCGGAACAAAGGAAAAGTTCGCGGGGCGGACACGGGGGCCGAGTAAAAATGTGTCCAATAGGCGTTGAGCACGGCGACATAGGGGATATGCGTCATTTCGGCGGAGATATCCAGCGAGAGGCGCAGGTCGCCGACCACCACGTCGGGCCGCACCCGGTCCAGCACCTCCAGATCGCTCTTCACGTATCTTTCGAGCGTCTCGTCGTCATACAGCGTCTTGCCCTTACGGATTGCGGCCAGAGCTTGCTCCCGCCGGACGGAGAACAGCGACTCCACGGCAAAGCCCGCCTCGGTGAACAAGCCTTGATAGGCTCCGGCGGAGGCCACATGTACGGAATGGCCCCGGCGCCGCGCCGCGCGGGCGATTTGCAGGGCGCGGGCCACATGGGCCAGCGAGATCGCGTCGGGCATCACCAGAATACGCAGGCTCACGTTAGGCATCCTTTCTGCAAAGGTTTTCAATATGCTTTCGAACGATGTCGGCCAACGGGACGCCGTCCATCGCGCTCTGCTCGGCAAGCCGCCGAATGGTTGCCGCCGGTTCGTCGGATTCCGGGCACGAGGCCAGCAAAAACTTCAACTCGTCCGGCGTGGGATGGTATTTGGGCTGGAGTTGATCAATGGGCGTCTGGGGCTGATCCAGCAGTTCTTTGAAGCGACCGTGTTGCACCTGTTTGGGAGACGCCTTCCGCATGTCCAGTTTGAGCAGGACGGCGGGGTGTCCGTTCACCGAGTGGCAAACCCGGTCCTTGGCGACCACTTGGAAGCCCAGGTAGCGGCGGTAGAACGGAGCATGTCGTGGGTTCACCGTGATGCACAGATCGTCGTCCTTGGACAGACTCCAGAAGTAGTCCGTAACCCGCTTGAAGAAATCGGCCAGATAGCCCAGCCGGTCCATCGCCAGTTGGTGCCAGTTGGCGGACGTCTGGTTGTCTGAGCGGCGGTCTGCCAGCATACCCACTTCCACCAGCTTGCGTTTTGTGGAACGCATCTCATCCACCACGTCCTTGAAAACGCTGTCCATCGGCAGACCGATGGGACTGTCCGGTATCACGGACAGAGTAGCGGTGACGTCCTGATTTATCGGGTCACGCGCGATGAACACCACGGTGTCGGGATGCAGGGCGAAGGGAGGAATATGCATTCCGGAGGGATTTTGGCCGCAATACCCGGACGCGGAGTAGTTTTCATACAGCAGCTTGAACGCGCCGACGAAATCCTTGAAGCTTTCCACCGGCCCTACGTAGGGTTCGACTTGTGTCGAAGCCGATGATGTGGCCCCGTGCGGGGATGTATTCATGTCAGGACTCCTCGACGCTGATACGTTTGTTGATTACCCTTTGGTAAACTTCCCGTGAGCTCGACCCCCGCCAGATTGGCGAGGTGGTCGCGGACGCGGGCGCGGGGGCCTTCGGCGGGTTCGCAGAGCGGGAGCAGCAGTTCCAGGTCGCCCGGCGTGGGGAGGTGGCGGTCGGCCAGGGCGTGCAACGAGGCGGCCTCGTCGGGGATCGCCGGGCCGAGCGGGCCGGTGCTCAGGCCGTCGGGCGACCACGCGCCCAGCTC
>CAZBCO010000091.1:0-20334 GCA_964490295.1 uncultured Planctomycetota bacterium | reverse complement strand
GTGTGCGCGAGCGGCGCTCTTTGCTTCGCACCATCGAAGCGGTGCTGACGGCTCACGCCATCCCGGCGTGTTATGTGACGCCGGGACACGACCTGCCGGCCGGAACACGCACGATACTCGATGCGCGAGCGGAGGCTCCGCCTTTGCCGGACTGGCTCCGCAACGGGCAGCTCCCCGATGAGTGGCTTGACGCTGCACCCGTTCGTGTATCCAATGGCTATCGAGCAAGCTGTTGCCGGTCGGCGGATGGCCGTACGCTGCTTGCGTATATCTACAACGGTACGCATCACGAGGAGGTTGATTACACGAAGATTTTTGCCGGCCACTGGCATCGGCTGCCGAAGCCCGCTGCGTTGCAAATCGAGATTTCCGGATTGCCGTCCGAGCCACTCCGGATGACGTTGTTTGATTTGGACAAGAAAATGGTGTGTTGTAAAGAGTCGATTTTCGAAGATTGGTCTCATCAAGCCGGAACCGTTACTTCTGACTTTTTCGTGCTGGTTCATCCGTAGGGAATAATAATGAATCGTGAAGGCAAGATGTGCGGACTGGTTGCAGGATTGCGAAGGCGAACGCTTGCGTTTGTCGCCGCGCATCGAATGCCCGGATCGGGGCCGGGCGTCTATCGCTATTCGCTCGCGGTGGACCGACCGACGCTGTACAGTTCGGGTTACGCGGCTCGAATTCGCTCGTTGTTTAACGACCTCGGCGACCTGTCCGACGACGACCGGGGCGCTTGGATGGCCTATCTGAACAGCCATTTGGATGATGACGGGTTGTATCGCGATCCGGCTATCTTTGGCGAGGGCTGGTACAAGGACGACCCGCTCTGGTGCGGACGGACGCATCTCACCGGGCACACGATCAGCGGGCTTGCCGCGCTCGGTGCGACGACGCCACGGCCGATGGGCTTCCTCGACCCGTATCGCGATCCGGCGGCGTTCGAGCGGTGGCTCGACACCCGCGACTGGGGCGAGCGGGTTGCGTTCACCGGCAACGAAATCTGTAACATCGGCCGGCTGCTCCAGTACGACCGCGATTTTCACGGCGACACCGATGCCGGCCACGCGGTCAACCTGCTCTTCGACTGGCTCGAACACAACCGGTTCCACCCGGAGACCGGACTCTGGGGCGACGTCGATACTGACGATCCGATCGCGCTCTCGCATGCGATCCAAGGGGCCTATCACTGGTGGATTCTTTATTTTTATGACCGCCGCCCGGTCCCGGCGGTCGAGCGGACCATCGACTCGCTGCTGCGGTCGCAGAACGAACTCGGCAGTTTCGGCTGGGGCGTCCATAACCAGGTGAAGCCGCTCTGTGGAAGCGCCTGCGAGGACATCGACTCGTCGCACCCGCTCGCACAACTCCATGTGCAGAGCGACTATCGCCGCGACGAGGTCCACACCGCTCTGGTCCGTGCGGCCGACTGGGTCCTGTCGACACAGACGCCCGACGGTGGGTTCGCATTCAAGGTCGGCCAGGCGTATTCATACGGGCACCCGCAGCTCTCAAACCCGGCGGAGATGGGCGGGATGTTTCCGACCTGGTTCCGCACGCTCAACCTGGCGCTGCTCGCCAAGGCCCTGCCCGAGCATCCGCTGGGTCGCTATTCTTGGAATATCATAAGTTGCCCCGGCCCACAGGTCTGGTGGGAGCCGGACAGATAAGGAGTTCTACGATGCGACATCAAAAGCTGTTCCTTTTGGCATTGCTGAGTTCTGTTGTTATCCCGATTCACGCGCGGGCGGCGGAGCCGGAGCCCAAGAGGGCCGACATAGTTCCGTTCGCGGGTTTCGATGGGCCGAAGTTGCTACTGGCTCCGAATCCCGACGGCGGTGATCCGCCGGCCTTCTCGCTCTCAAAAGAAAATCCGAGATCGGGCGAGGCGTGCCTGAAGCTCACGTTCCGCGTCGGAAGCCGAGGGTGGGGGAACCTGCAGATGCCCCTCTGGCTGACGGGTGCGGAGGAGGCGGTCACGTTCCATGTGCGGCGGGAGAGCGCGAATCCGAAGGCGACGCTCTTCATCTGGCTGTTCGAGGACGACGGCGACGCCTGGCTCTCGCGGCGGACGCTCGTCAGCGAACTCGGTGATGGCTGGCAGCAGATCACCCTCAAGCTGTCGGATTTCCGGTTCCAGCCGCGCGGCGACGGAAAGCAGAACCTGCGGCGCGTCAACAAGTTGCTGATCGGCTGCAACTACGCCGACTTCACCGTTGACCTCGACGACTTCGCGTTTGTTGGCGAGGGGATCGCCGCCCGGCGAAAGGCGATGGGAGCACCTGCCAATCGGCTGGTTTATACCATCACGCCGGAGCAGGCCGTCCGCGGTCCGTTCCTTGGGCTCGGCGCGCAGTGGAATCCGTACCGCTGGATCGACGTGCCCGAAGAGGACTGGCGCAAGATCGAGGAGCGGGTGCGCTGGATGCGCCTCCCGGTCGCCCGTGTGATGATCCTATCCCGGTGGTTCGTGAGAGACGACGGCACGTACGACTGGAATGCGAACGGGATGAAAAGGCTCTACCGCATTCTGGACATCTGCCAGAAGATGGGCACGACCGTTTTTCTGACCGAGTGGGGCTGCGCCAGGATCTGGAACCGGGTGCCGGGCGTCAAGGGCAACGACGATCCGAAGTACGCGAAAATCATTGCGGCGCACGTGGACCATCTCATCAACCAAAAGAAGTATACCTGTATTACGCACCTTGTCTTCGTGAACGAGCCGAACCTTGAAGCCGGGGGATACGGGGTGTGGAAGAGGGGATTCGAAAACGTCGTGAAGGAGCTGGCCGCGCGCGGGCTCGACAAGAAGATCGCCATGATGGGCTGCGACGCAACCGGGGC
This sequence comes from uncultured Planctomycetota bacterium, assembly GCA_964490295.1. Classification (GTDB taxonomy): domain Bacteria; phylum Planctomycetota; class PUPC01; order PUPC01; family PUPC01; genus CAZBCO01. Next base: position 17,490 of record CAZBCO010000091.1, on the reverse strand, counting down.
CTGGGACTGGCATCGCAACAGCGTTCGCGACCTGAAGGGTTCTATCGGCGCCTACGACCTGCACCTGTACGCAAATGACAGTGAGGTCGGACGAGGGGCGCTGGAGAATACATGGCGCGGGCTTTGGGACTACGCGCTCCAGCACGATCCCGCCGCCAAGGACAAGCCGTTCGTCGTCGGCGAGGCGGGGATGCGCGACGGGATGAGCACGGCCAAGAACACGAACATTGCCACCTACCGGTATGGGATGTTCATGGCGGACTACGCGGTCCAGGCGCTGCGGGGCAAGACCAGCTCGGTGGTCGCATGGATGCTCGACGATAACTCGCACAAGGACTTCGCCTGGGGCGCGTGGTCGAACAGTGATGAAGGTCTGGAGCTCCGCCCATGGTTCTACCCGTGGGCGTTGTTGTGCCGTTACCTGCCGCCCGACTCCACCCTGTACCTGCCGGTCGACAAAACGGTAGTCCGTACGGCGCAGATTCGTGCACTTGCCGCCCGCAGCCCGGAAGGCAAGTGGACGTTCTGCGTAGTGAACCGAGAAATGGTCCTTCCGGCGAGCGTCCTGTTCCGTGTCCCGGATGGTACGAAGGCCGAGTTTCGGCGATACTTATACACTGAAACAGGACGGCTTGCCGACGACCGCGGATTTCCCGTGCCCGTCGGGACCGAGGCCGCCGACCTGGCGGAAGGACTCGCCGTCAAGTGCCCCCCGAACAGCGTGGTCGTCGTTACGTCGGTCGCAATTACGGATCCGCTCCGCAAGCAGGAGAATCCCGAATGAGCCACAGGCCTGACATCGTCTACATTATGACTGGTCAGCGGTCGTCGATGGTAAAGATTGAGGATTCGATAAACCGCGGGGCTGGCTCAGCTTGTCGGTCTTGCCCCGCTGGAGGAAACAGGCTTTGCAGCAACAGCACTGCTTGAGGGATGCGGCATGGTTTTTCGGGGGCACAGACGATCCTGTCCTCCGCTGGGCGTTTGAGCGCGTACAGGGGTGGGTGCCGGGGCTGACGGGCGTGACGGCCCGGATGGTTGATCGGCCTGAAGCCCCGATTTCAATCGTTGTCGGTACGCCCGAGTCCAACCATCTGATTGCGGATGCCGTGCGGCAGGGTCTGCTCGACATGGAGGCTCTCGGCGGCGATGATTTTTTCCTGAAACAGGCCGTTCTATCCCAGTTGCCCGTGCTGCTGATTGCCGGATGTTCCCCGAGGGCGGCCGTCTATGGCGTTTGCGAGCTGTTTGAACGGCTCGGTTGCACGTTCCTCATCAGTGGCGACCGGCTTCCGCCATGCGCCCCCGATCTCGCCCTCCCGCCATTGGATGAGGTTGGGCATACGGATTGCTCGTGGCGCGGACTGCTCTTTGGCGGGTATTGCTTTGCAACCAATTCGATGTGTTCGCTCGCCGACTATGAAGCAATGTTCGACCAGATGCTCAAGATGAAAATGAACCGCATTATCTTCTTTCACTTTCCGAATGAACCGTTCATCGATTACACGTTCCGGGGTGAACGGAAACTGGTCGGCGACATCTCGCATCCCGATTCGGGCTTCATCTCCTATGGGCGGCATTTTACCGGATCATGGCGGGTCGCGGACCTTCCCGTTCAACGTGACAAGTTCGACCGCGAGCGGATCGCGCCTCTGGAATTCCAGTCCGTTGTAACGTCGGATGAGGCACTGGACACGGGCCGGGCCTTCATGCAGCGGATGATCGAGCTGGCCTGCCGGCGCGGCATTGGGGTCTGGCTTTCTTTCCTGCCGCAGTTCACGACGCCCAATCTGAGCAAGTACGCCCGCCCGATGGCCTGCCCGCACGCGCACTGGTCGGTTCCTTTGAGCTGCACCGATCCGATGGTCGGGCCGATCAACCGTGCCCGAATCGAGGGCATCGTCGAGGCGTATCCGCACATTGAGGGGGTCCTGCTGGGCATCCCGGAAGGATTCTTCGACGATCCCTATCCGGAGACGGCCGCCCTGATTGAGCGGGAATGGGACAGCTACGCCGAAGCCCTCGACCTGCAGGGCAAGTATTGGGGCAAGTTCTGGCCCGATGAAGAGCGGCAGAAGGAGCATCTCCGCGCCGACATCGCATTCACCGAGATCGTCAAGGCGACCATCGCGGAAGCGAGGGGCATCAAGCCGGACCTCAAGCTCGGCATTTTTACTGTCTGCAAGGCCTATCTGCTTACGCACCTGCACGAGATTCTCCCCCGTGACATGCCGTTCGCTGACATCGAGTCGCGGGCGTTATGGACACTCGATGGAGCTCCGCTGCACCTCTTCAAGCGGATGAAGGGCCGCGAATGCGCCGTCATTCCCCGCGCCGTCGATGACGGCTCGCTCCTCGGAATGCAGTTCCCACTCTGGCAATACTCGCAGGATGGTTTTCTTGCCTCAGCAAAGGAGAACGGCACCAGTGGCCTGATGATTCAAACCACGCACATCCGCGGGAACGAGCACAGCACGAAATATCTGGCCCAGGGCATGTGGAGAGGGCACGAAGCACCCGACGAGTTCTACCGGTCCTATATCGAGCGAGTGTTCGGCACCGCCGCGGCTTCTGCCGTCAGGCAGGCGTTTCGTTTGCTGGAGCATAACGACGAGTTCCTGGGCGGTCGAGGCCAGGGCAACATGCCTTGGAACATGGTACCGAGGCAGATTCTGATCATGAGCACGTTCAAGGACTTCGACCGCCCGTTCCACGCCGCCCCGTTCGGCAAGGGATTTGTGGACGACTGCGAAGCGGTCGGTTTGAAGTTCCGGACCGCGGTCGAGAACCTGGGCGAGGCGTTGAAGCTGCTGGAAACGGCTCATGAAGCTGCCGACCGGTCGGGCCGTGAGGAACTGGGTTATATCATCGCACGAACGAAGGGCTTCCGCGCCCACTTGCAGGCGCTGATCCGTTTCGGCGAGTTGTACGCGAGCTACTATGCTATGTTCCGGCATTTGCCCGATGACCTGGATGGGTTCAAGGCGTCATTGAATACCTTGATCAATAATGCCGGCAAACTGGAGGAACAGACGCACCGGTCGGCCGATCACTTCGCGGACTGTGTGCAGCACACCACCGACCTCGCAGTGCTGTGGATGGTCAGCCACAAGATGGTTCTCGGCAGCCAGTGCCTGCGCCGGTTCCTGGACAACATCCGTGCCTTCTACGACGGACGCGAATACTGGCGGCCGGTCCCGTGGGATACGCTCTTCGGCCATTCCGTGTTTCCGCCCCACACGGTCGAGCCCGTCAAGGACGGGCCGAGCGGCAAATCCGACGATGAACCCGGCTGACGAACGAACTGCGGAATCCGTGAATCTGTTGGCGTGTGCGATTGTCAATGCAAAATGAAAGTGTCCTATCGCCGCCAGGATCGGCGTCGGACAGGCGGGGCGAGCGGAGCCACTCCGGTCGTCCAATCGCTGATCCCATCGTACGCCGCTGTCCCGCAAAATTGGGGCATCCACCTGCACGGGTTCGGGCAATGGTATTGGAGAACATTGATTTTTTGCCGGGATTCGCTACATTGGCGTCGGTTTCGTTCATAAGGAGAACCCATGCCGCTGACGTTCGACATGCCGCTGGAGAAGCTGAAGGTTTACGAGGGACGTAATCCGCGTCCTGCTGACTTCGACGCATACTGGGACCAGGCTCTGTCCGGGATGCGCTCCATCGACCCGGAGGTCGAGCTGGTGCCTGCCGAATTCCAAGTGCCCTATGCCGAATGTTTCCACCTCTATTTCACCGGGGTGCAGGGTGCTCGCGTACATGCCAAATTATTGCGTCCGCGGAACGCTCCCGAACCGCATCCCGCTGTGGTCGTCTTTCACGGCTACTCCGGTGATTCCGGCAACTGGTCGGGGAAACTGGGCTATGTCGCGATGGGCTTTACCGTGGCTGCCCTCGACTGTCGGGGGCAGGGGGGGCTGTCGGAGGACAAGGGCGGCGTCCTCGGTAACACGCTTCACGGCCACATTATCCGGGGGCTGGATGGTGCCCCGGAAGACCTGCTCTTCCGCCAGATATTTCTCGATGCCGCGCAACTCGCCCGGATCGTGATGGACATGCCCGATGTGGATGCGAACCGGGTGGGGGCCACGGGGGGGAGCCAGGGCGGCGGCCTCAGTCTGGCGTGTGCCGCGCTCGAACCCGGCATCCGCCGCGTGGCCCCGGTCTTCCCCTTCCTGTGTGACTACCGGCGGGTGTGGGGGATGGACCTCGCCAAGGGGGCCTATGCCGAGCTGCAAGAGTACTTCCGCCGATTCGACCCCTTGCATCAACGCGAGGAGGAAGCGTTTACCAAACTCGGCTACATTGACGTTCAGCATCTGGTTCCGCGTATCCGGGGTGAGGTGTTTATGGCGGTTGGCCTGATGGATCAAGTCTGCCCGCCGTCCACCCAGTTCGCCGCTTATAATAAGATCACCGCCCCGAAGTCGCTGGCGATTTATCCCGACTTCGGGCACGAAAGCCTGCCCGGCCACCCGGACAGCGAGATACAGTTTATGGCAAAGCTCTGAAGCGTTTACTTGGACAAAGGAGATGATGATGAAGAAGGGACCTAAGGTCGTTGTGATTGGTGCCGGCAGCATGTTTTTTGGTCGCCAGGCACTGTGGCAGATGCTGGACTCGGAAGTACTGAAGACCGGCACGCTGGCCTGCGGCAGCACGTCTGGCTCGGTAAGCAGGAGGTGAATGATGAACCCCGCTATTTTGGCGATGCTTGAGTCACGCGTGCTCCCCGAATCGGAATCCGAGCGGTGGCGGAAGATGGTGTGGGGGGATGTGCAGGCGCGGTTTGCCGAGGCGGTGACGCGGGATCGGGAGGCGTGGGGCCTGGTGCGGAGCCAGCCGGAGTGGGAGCGGTTCCGGGGGGACCGTCTGACGGCGATGCGGCGGTCGTTCGGGTGGCCGGAAGGGCGGCTGAGCAAGGGCACCGCACAGGTTGAGGTGACGGGTGAACTGCCGGGCGACGGCTATGTGCTTCGGAAGATCGTATTCGAGACGCGTCCGGGGGGCTTGGTGACGGCGCTGCTCTACCTGCCCGACCCGATGCCGGATTCAATGCCGGGTATTCAGATCTGTCACGCGCACCACCGGCCAAAGCATCAGGGCGAGCTTCAGGACATGGGCGTGAACTGGGCGCGGTTCGGCTGCGCGGTGCTGGTGCCGGATGTGCTCGGGCACGGGGAGCGGCGGCAAGACCCGTTCGGGGAGCGGCAGGGCTATTACTCGCGCTACTACGAGGCGATGCAGCTCGACCTGGTGGGCGACAGCCTGATCGGGTGGATAGTCCGCGATCTGATCCGAGGGATCGACGTGCTGCTGGATCTGCCGGGGATCGACCCGGAGCGGATCATCATGATCGGCGCGGTCGCGGGCGGAGGCGATCCGGCGGCGATGGCCGCGGCGCTCGACTCACGGATCACCTGCTCGATCCCGTTCAATTTCGGGCACGGATCGGCCTGGCGGACAGATCTGCCGGAGCCGCCGCCGGAGGGGACAAACCTGGCGGGTTGGGCGTATTGGGAGACGACCCGGGCACTGCGTCGGTCGGCGTGCGACAAGTTCTTCCCGTGGTTGATCGTGTCGGCGGCGGCTCCGCGGTATCTGATCAATGCGCACGAGTTTGCGTGGGACGCCGACAACGATGAGGCGTGGGAGCGGATGCAGGCGGTGTATGAACTGTACGGCCTGCGCCACAAGCTGGGCTGGCAGAAGGGCGCGGGGATGTGCGCACCGGGCGAGGGCAATACGCACTGCACGAACGTCGGGCCGATCCATCGGGCGGGAATCTACCCATATCTTGAGAAGTGGTTCGACATGACGCCGCCGGACGAGATCGAGAACCGGCGCGAGAAGGATGAGCTGGCCTGCCTGACGGATGAATTGGCGGCGAAGAAGCAGACGGTGCAGACGGTGGCGGGCGCGGAGTTTAAGGAGCAGGCGGGGGCCGTGCGGCAGGTTCTGGGTGCGATGGACATGAAGGAACGTCGCGGACGGCACCGCCGACTATGGGCGTCCGTGTTGGGCAGCATGGAGGAGACAATGTCCACGGGGCAGGTCGTTTCGAGTGAAGCTTTGCCCGGCGTGACCGTGGAGCGGATCCGGCTCGACGTGCAGGAGCGGATCGTGCTGCCGGCGGTGTTGCTGCGGCCGGATGTGAAACGTGCTCCGGTGGTGGTCGGCGTGGCGCAGCAGGGGAAGGAGGCATTCCTGAAGGAGCGGTCCGACGAGATTACGCGGCTGCTCGATGCGGGTGTGGCGGTGTGCCTGGCCGACGTGCGGGGGACGGGCGAGACGGCGCTGGACGATTCACATGGGCTGAACAGCGTGTACATCGACGCGTCGGAGTGCGAGCGGATGCTGGGGAGCAGCATGCTGGCGGGCCAACTGCACGACCTGCGCTGTGTTCTGGAATACCTGAGAGGGCGGAAAGATCTGGACGGCTCTCGCGTGGCGCTGTGGGGCGAGTCGTTCGCTCCGGTGAACCCGCCGGGCTTCGTTCCCGGTGAGCACGACCCGAAGCAGGTCGATTACAGCAACTGGCCGAACCAGCCGTATGGCCCGCATTGGGCGGAGCCGCTGGGGCAGATGCTGGCGCTGCTGGGGGCGTTGTTCGAGGACGACGTGCGGGCGGTGCTGGTGCGACGGGGGCTGGTCGCATTCGAGTCGATCTACGATCAGCATTTCTTCTGCGTGCCCAGCGACGTGATCGTGCCCGGCGCGGCGCAGGCCGGCGATATCGCCGACCTCGCGGCCTCGGCGGGATGCCCCGTGCGGATGGAGGGGCTGGTCGACGCGTGCAATCGCGAGGTGGACGAGTCGGACCCGATCACGTCCGATGCGGCCGAGTGGCTGGCCAGAGCGCTGCGATAAGGGCACGGCGAACCGGGCCACGCGCCGGCCGAGGCTTGACTTGTTCGCCGGACAAACGGTAACATGCATCGGTCTGGGGATGCGGGAGGATACGGATGCTGGACGTGGCCTCGGAGTTCATCGCTCAGTACTGGCTGGTGTTGTTGTCGGCATTTATCGTGCTGCAGACCGTGTCGGTCGGGCTGGCGGTCCTCAGCGAGCGGCGCGAGCCGGCGGCCACCCTGGCGTGGCTGCTCACCGTGACCTTTCTGCCGATTGTCGGCATTGTGGCTTACTACGCACTGGCTCGGTGCAGGTTTCGGCGTCAGTTCCATGCCAAAACAGAGGTGAACTTCCAAGCCGACGAGGCCCTTTCGATGTATGTTCACGAGCGCCTGGGCGGTTTTGATGAGACCGCGCTGCGCGGCCTGCCCCCGGTGGAACGTTCTCTGATTGCTCTGGCGGTTAACAGTTCCCAGTCCACCAATGGTGCCCCCCCGTTTCCCAATAACGCGGTGAAGCTCTACTTCAGCGGGGCGCAAAAATATAAGGCCCTCCACGACGCAATCCAAACCGCCAGGCATCATGTTCACCTTGAATATTATATTTTCCGTGCGGACGCCGTCGGGACCGCGTTGCGCGATCTCCTTGTCGAGCGAGCGCAGGCGGGTGTTGAAGTTCGTGTGCTTTGCGACGGCGTCGGCTCGTTGTCGATCTTGCAGACGGACTTTTTTGAGCCGCTGAAGCAGGCCGGGGGAGAGGTCGCGTCGTACCTGCCGCCCAGGCTGGGGCGAGTTATCGACCGCGTGAACTTCCGGAACCATCGCAAAATCGTGGTGGTGGATGGGCAGGTCGCGTTTCTCGGCGGGATGAACATCGGCGATGAATATCTGGCGGGCGACGAAGAATTAGGCATGTGGCACGACGCCCATCTTCGTGTGGCCGGCCCCGCCGTTGCCGAGCTGCAACGCCTCTTTCTCACCGATTGGCTTTTTGCCACGGAGGCCTGCCCGGTGGAGCCGGAGCACTTCCCGGAGACCGAGGCCACCGGCGACGCCTTGGTTCAAATAGTGGCGTCCGGGCCGGATTGCCGATGGCCAACCATTCAGCAGATGTACTTCCAGGCGATTACCGCCGCCAGTGAACAAGTGCTGATTGCGACGCCGTATTTTGTGCCCGATCCCTCCACGCGAGCGGCTCTCACCACCGCCGCGCTGCGCGGGGTCGATGTGCGCGTGATGCTGCCCGCCAAATCCGATGTGTGGTTTGTGACCAGCGCGGCGCGGTCTTATTATGAGCATTTGCTTGAAGCCGGGGTGCGCATCCTGGAATATCACGGCGGCTTCATCCACGCCAAAACGCTGGCCGTCGATGGGCGTTATGCCAGCGTGGGGTCGGCCAACATGGATGTGCGGTCCTTTACGCTCAATTTTGAGGTGTCCGCGTTTGTGTACAGCCGCGAGCTTGCCCAAGCTCTCGGCACCCATTTTGAGGCAGACAGCCTTGCATGTGAGGAAATCGAACTGGAAGCGTTCCAGGCGCGTCCGCGATTGAAGAAACTGGGGCAGTCGATCGCCCAGCTTTTGTCGGCGGTCCTTTGAGCGTCTTCGATAAGCGTTTTCCGCTTTCTGCCCACCTGCCTTGCACCTTGGCCGGGCGCTGACTATAATCCCTTCGGCTTAAATTACTAACCAACTGAGGCGACAGTGCGTTGAGAATCATCCTGGCCAAGACGGCCGGCTTTTGCATGGGCGTCAAGCGTGCGATGGAGGAAGTGCTCGATATCGCTCGCCACACCAAAGGCCCGCTCTATACCTACGGCCCGCTGATCCACAACCGCCAGGCTGTCGAGATGCTGGAGTCGCGAGGTATTGAGGCCCGCACGGATTTCCAGGGCCGTGAGCAGGGCACGGTGCTGCTCAGAACGCACGGCGTTCCGCCGGATATTGTTCAGGATTTACGAGATTGCGGTTTGACCGTGGAGGACGGGACCTGTCCGCACGTGTTGCGCGGGCAGCGGTCCATCGCCCGGCGCTCCGCGGAAGGCTATCACGTCGTTATCGTTGGCGACCGCGACCATGATGAGGTGGTGGGGCTGGCGGGCCACGCCCGGAACGGCTGTGATATCATCGCCACGGTGGAAGAGGCGCGTACCGTGCCGCTTGCGGGCAAGGTGCTGGTCGTGGCCCAGACGACTTTTGAAGAGGCTCTTTTCCGCCAGATCGCACAGATTCTCAAAGAGCGACACCGGGATGTCGAAGTGGTCGAGAGCATCTGCAATGCCACTTCCGAGCGGCAGGCCGAGGCCCGCGAGCTTGCGAGCCGCGTCGATGCGATGGTCGTGGTTGGCGGCTATCACAGTGCCAACACCTGTCGTCTGGCGGAAATCGCGGAGAGCACCGGAACGCCCACCTTCCACGTCGAGACCGCCGCGGACCTCGACGCCGAGAAACTGGCGGCATACCAAACCGTCGGCGTGACGGCCGGGGCATCCACGCCCAGTTGGACCACCAGCACGGTGATCGACAAGTTGCGGAGCATCGGTGAAAGCCGGTCGCGGTGGGCGCGTCTTGGGTCCGCGGTCGTGAATGTGGTGATGGATGCGAACCTCTACGTGGCGGGTGGGGCAGCGGCGTTGACCTACGCGGCCAGCAAGTTGATCGGGCTTCAGCCGGAGACCCGTTGGCAACGGGCCAGCCTGATGATCGCGGCCTTCGGCTATATTTTTGCCGCCTATTCGCTGGGGCGGAGGGCCGAGAGCCAGTCGTCGGAAGCGAGCGTTACACGACGCGGGGCGTTTTATGCGGCACATTCTATGGCCATCGGGGTGGCCTCGGTGCTCTTGCTGGGATTGGCTGTTGCCGTGCTGGTGCCTTTCGGAGCGGCCGCCGTGATCCTGTTGGGGGTGTCGTACACGATGGCCGCCTGTTACAGCCAACTGCTCTCGCCGCGAGGCACCGGCCATCTCGCGTGGCTGCGTAACGTGCCCGCGTCCAAGGATATCCTTGTGGCCCTGGGCTGGATGGTGGCCACGGTGATTATCCCGGCTGTCGCGGTGGGCGGGGCGTCCACCGCCTCGGTGCTGGTGGTCGCCCTGTGGGTCTTTGGCCTGGCCCTGATCCGGTCGGAGATGTTTGATTTCAGCGACGTGATGGCGGATCGGCTCCTGGGGCGCGATACGCTGCCCGCGTTAATCGGTGTGACCCGTGCCCGAAGGCTGCTGACCGCCCTGGTGGCGGCGCTGGTGTTGCTGATTGCGTTCAGCGTGGCGGCGGGCGTGATGCATGGGCCGGGATATTGGATGCTCTTGTGTCCGGCCTATGTTTTATGTTATCTTCTTGCCTATGATCGCGTCATCACCTCGTCGGAGCATCTCTGTGGTTTGGTGGTGGATGGCGGAATGTGGCTGGCGGGGTTGATTGCTTTGGTACATGCTTTTTGGGCTTAGAGGACATTATGGACGGGGATTTGGAATCGCGGTTGGCATCGATTGGGGAGGCCCTGATTAATCTCAGGGACTCTCTTTGACCTGCCGAGTATCGAGCGTCAAATTGCGGCCATCGAAGAGGAGATGGACGCTCCGGACTTCTGGTCCAATCCGGACGCTTCGCAAGCCAAGATGCGCGAGATGAAGCGCCTCAAGAGCAGCGTGGAGCCGGTGACCGATTTGGAGCGGCTGCACGAGGACGCCACGGTGCTGCTGGAGCTGGCCACCGAAGCCGACGACCAGGACTCCCTCCGTGAGGTCGAGGCCAACGTGGCGGCCCTGGACCGCGGTATCGAGCGGCTCAGCTTCCGGTTGATGTTCAGCGGTGTGCATGACGATAAGAACGCCTATGTCAGCATCCACGCCGGGGCCGGTGGCACCGAGTCCTGCGACTGGGCCATGATGTTGTTGCGGATGTACCAGCGGTGGGTGGAGCGTCACGGGCTGAAATCGGAGATTCTTGAAGACCTCGCCGGCGAGTCGGCCGGGATTAAGCGGGCCACCATCCACGTGATGGGGCCTTATGCCTATGGGTATCTGAGGTCGGAGATCGGGGTGCATCGGCTGGTGCGGATTTCGCCTTTTGACTCCGGGGCGCGACGCCACACCTCGTTTGCCTCGGTGGACGTGGTGCCCGAGCTGGACGACGACTTTGATATCGAAATCCGTGAAGAAGACCTGCACACAGACACCTTCCGGGCGAGCGGAGCCGGCGGACAGCACGTGAACAAGACCGACTCCGCCGTGCGTATCACCCACCTGCCCACCGGGGTGGTGGTGCAGTGTCAGAACGAGCGGTCCCAGCACAAGAACCGGGCGACTGCGATGAAGATGTTGCGGGCGAAATTGTTCCGCATGGAGGAACAAAAGCGCGAGGAGGAATTGCAGAAGCTCTACGGCGAAAAAGGCGAGATCGCCTGGGGGAACCAGATTCGCTCCTATGTGCTCCAACCCTATCAGATGGTGAAGGATCATCGCACCGATTACGAGACCGGTAATACCGAGGCGGTGCTGGACGGTGATATCGACGCCTTTATCGAAGCTTACTTGAAAGAGAGGATGAAACGATGAATCTGGATGCCCTTCGACGCACAGATCCTGAAATCTACGAGACGCTGCTTGGGGAGATCGACCGCCAGCGCGGGCATATCGAACTGATCGCCGCCGAGAACTTTGTGAGCGAGGCCGTGCTCTGCGCCTCCGGCTCCATCCTGACCAACAAATACGCCGAGGGCTATCCCGGTCACCGCTACTATGGCGGATGCCAGTTTATGGATACCATCGAGACGCTGGCCTGTGAGCGTGCCAAGGCGATCTTCGGGGCCGAACACGCGAACGTGCAGCCGCACTCCGGGTCGCAGGCCAACATGGTGGTCCTCTTTTCGATGCTCAAGCCGGGAGACACAATTCTTTCCATGTCGCTGGCCAGCGGCGGGCACCTCTCCCACGGGGCCAAGAAGAACTTCAGCGGCCTGCTCTATAATATTGTCAGTTACGGGGTCAACCGCGAGACCGAGCGTATCGACATGGACGAGGTGCGCCGCTTGGCCGCCGAGCATAAGCCCAAGTTGATCATCTGTGGAGCGAGCGCCTACCCGCGAATCATTGATTTCCAAGCCTTTCGTTCCGTCGCCGACGAAGTGGGGGCGATGATGCTGGTGGACATTGCCCATATCGCCGGGCTGGTGGCGACCGATCTGCATCCGAACCCCGTGCCGTATGCGGAGTTCGTCACGTTGACGACACATAAGACGATGCGGGGGCCACGCGGCGGGATTGTGCTTTGCCGCAAGGAGTTTGCCAAGCGGATCGACTCGATGGTGTTCCCCGGCGTTCAGGGTGGGCCGTTGATGCACACGGTCGCGGGCAAGGCCGTGGCCCTGAAGGAAGCGATGAGCCCCGGCTTCCACGAATACCAGCAGCGGATTCTCGACAATTGCCAATACCTGCTGACCGAGCTGCGCCGAGCGGGATACCGGATCGTTTCCGGTGGAAGCGACAACCACCTCTTTTTGATGGACTTGAGAAGTCGGCAGATATCCGGCAAGAAAGCAAGTGAAATCCTGGAAGAGGCGGGTATAATACTCAATAAGAATCTGATTCCGTTCGACCCGCAGTCGGTCACCGAGACCAGCGGCGTGCGGGTGGGTTCGCCTGCGACGACCACGCGGGGCATGAAGGCCCCGGAGATGAAGATGATCGCCCGCTGGATTGACGAGGTGCTCTCCGCCCCCGACGACCCAGCCGTGCGACAGCGAGTGCGGCAAGACGTTGAGGGCCTTTGCAGCCGTTTTCCGTTGCACTCCGGCTTTTAGGCACAGCATAAGGAGCCGTCCGAATGATCCGATACAAAACTTCTGTTCTGATAATGGGAATGGGTCTGTTTTTTGCAACGGCGCTGGGCTGCCACGCGCTGGAGTCTGTCGAAAAGCTTGGCGAGGGGATGGAAACTCAGATGCAACGGCGCGGGCCGGAAATCGAAGCGGCCATTGTCGGCATGATGCAGGCCTTGGGGCGTTCGGCCGAGGACGCTCAGGACCGAGTGACCCGTCTGGCGGAAAATCTGAAGACGACCTACGGCGACGGCGGCCGGTCTCCCAAGTTGGTCTACTTCACCGAGGATGCCGCCCGGCCCGAAGCGGTCGCTCCAGGCAAGCCAACCGCCGATGAGCCGGAGGATCACGAGAGGGTCTTCGTCAAACCGGAACCGGTGCAAGCCAACCTGTTGACCGAGCGAACGCTGGAGCACCGCGGGCTGCGGGTGCTCTGGAATCTGCCGCTGGATGGTTCCGGTGTGCGCTATGCCGATATCGACGGGGAAGACCTGTATGTTGTCACGCAAGCCAATCGCATCTATGCCATTCAACTTCGCGTGGGGTTGACACGCTGGGTGACCAGCCTGCCGCGTCGCCCCGACAGCTCGCCCGGATTTAATAAGGACTATGTGGTCATCAGCGCCGGGGATATCATCCGCGTAATCGACAAGGCTACCGGGCGCGACCGCTGGCGGTTTGAGACCCGGGTTCAACCCGCCTCGCGTCCCTTCTGTAGCGCATCCTATTTTGTTTATGGGTGCTGGACCGGCGAGGTGGCCGGATTCCAGTTTGGTGACCGGCACCCGACCTGGCGATTCCGAGCCGATGCTCGCGTGTTTGTGCAGCCGCTGCTGGTCGCCGGCCAAGCGTTTGCTGCGGCTGACAGCGGCGTATTGTCCGGCTATAACACGGCCACGCGGATTGCGGGTAATGATATAAAACTCGGCGGACGGCCGGTGGGCATGGTGGCGTCCCAGGACCGGGTTTTTGTCGGTACCGATAACTTTGAGGTGGTCGCTGTTCGGGCTTCCGACCTGGGGCGGGTGTGGAGCCATGCCTCGGACGGCCGCGTGATTGCCGGCCCGTGGCTCTCCGAAAACGGCCATACGATTTATTATGCCGCGGGGCAGGACGGCTTTTACGCTCTGGCTGCCGGCAATGGGCGCCCGCGATGGAAAATGGCCAACGGAGTTAAGCCGGTGGGAGCGCACGGCGATGCGCTGTTCGTGTTACAAAACGGCGGGACATTGTCTTACGCCAGCGCCACCACCGGGCGGATTGAATGGTCGGAGCCGATCGCCCCGTTCGTCAGCGCGGTCGAGAACATCCGGGAGGACGTTGTGGTTCTGATCGCTCCTGACGGCCAGATTTACGCCCTCGCACCGAAGCAATAGCCGTGAGGTACTCGCCGTCAGCCCTTGTGGCTTGTCTCGTCCTCAGTTCAGCGTGCTTCATGGGAGAGGTGGCCAGGGGAAGCGACGCCCCCGTCGAGGGTCGTGCGGTATCGCCCGAAGCTCGTCGCCTGTTCGAGCAGGCGATGGCCCTGAAAACCCCAAGCGATCTTTTGAAGAAGCGCGACCTTCTCGCCGAAGCCGTCAAGGAGGCTCCCGACTGGCCGCTGGCTCATCTTGAGCTGGGGCGCACGGTGTTGGCACAGGGCGACGCCGGGGCGGCGATCGAGCACTTGGAGCGGGCCGTCCGTCTGGCCCCCGAACGGGCCGACGCCCACGCGGATCTGGCCCTTGCCTACCGCCGCTCCGGCCGTCCGGCGGAGATGATTTCATCGTATACCCGTGCTCTGGCTCTTGCCCCCGACGATCCCGTCATCCACAATAACTTCGGGGTAGGCTTGTTGGCCACCGGGTACCGTGAAGAGGCATTGAAGTATTTTCTCCGCGCCGCAGAGCTGGCGCCGGACTATCCCGACCCCGTTGTCAACCTGGGCACCTACCACCGCTCGCTGGCCCAGTATGAACAAGCCGAAGCGCACTACCGCCGCGCGATGGAGCTGGCCCCGAAAGCCCCCGGTCCGCGAATCGCTCTGGCCAAGCTGCTCAGCGACGTGCGGGGCGATCACCGCGGGGCCGAACAGGTGCTTTTCCCGGCGGTCGAAGCCAACCCGGAGCATGCTCCGGTTCGCTTTGAATACGCCCTGATCCTTGCCCGGCGCGAGCGATACACCCACGCCATCAAGGAGTTGGAGCGTGTCTTGAAAGCGGCCCCGGAGTATCGCGAGGCACGGTATAACCTGGGGCTTTGTCATCATTACATCGGACGCCACGACGAAGCCATCGCCCTGTTTGAAAAGGCCGTCGCAAACGAACCCGACTATGCCGGTTACTACTATGGCATGGGGTTGTGTTATGAGGCCCTTGAGCAAACCCGGCTGGCCGAGGCCGCCTTTCAGATGGCGCTGGAAAAAGACCCGCGATACACCCCCGCCCGGATGGCCCTGCATCGAATGACCCGCGGCCCCCAAGAGGCTGAACTGGCCTGGCCGTGGGGCGGCTGGTGTCGCAGTGCGACCGCTCCGGACGATTACGCCGCGATGCCGACCTGTATCACTCTGATGGGGTTGTTTCTGCCCGCGTTGGTGATTCGGTCGCGTTCCCGCCGGTAGCCAGGATGCCAACTTTGCAAGGGGCTGGAGAGCCGGGACACCTTGCCTTGACATTGTTCCGGCCGGACATTACATTGGCAACGTATTCCATCACTGGCTTTGAGGGTAGGGCATGCTTGACGTGGATTTCATTCGGCAGAACCCGGACGCAGTGCGTGCGGCGGTGCAACAAAAGCACGAAAAGGCCGATGTAGACGCTTTTCTTGAACTTGACACGCGGCGCCGAGACCTGATGACGCAGGCGGAGGATCGGCGCAGTCGACGCAACGCCAATTCCAAACAAGTCGCCGAGCTTAAGAAATCCGGCGGTGATGCCGAGCCGTTCATCGCCGAGACGCGTGAAATCTCCGCGCAGATTAAAGCCCTTGAGGTGGAGCAGGGGGCGCTCGACGCGCAGTTCGACGAAATGGTGTTGACCTTTCCTAACATTCCGTCGTCCGATACGCCCGTTGGGCACAATGAGGACGACAACGTCGAGGTGCGGCATTGGGGTGAAAGGGCGACCTTCGATTTCGAGCCGAAGCCTCACTGGGATATCGTGAAGGCCCTGGATATCATCGATTTCGAGCGGGCCACCAAGATCGCCGGCACGTTCTTCGCCCTCTACAAAGGGGCCGGGGCGCGCCTGGAACGGGCTTTGATCAGCTTCATGCTCGACATGCACGTCAGCCGGCACGGCTACCGCGAGGTTTCGTCGCCGTTCGTCGCCAACCGCGCGGCCACCACCGGCACCGGGCAGTTGCCCAAACTTGAAGAGGATATGTATTGTTGCGAACAGGACGACCTGTTTATGATCCCCACCGCCGAGGTGCCGGTGACGAATATCCACCGCGATGAGGTCCTCGACGGCGAGGCCCTGCCGATCCGCTATACCGCCTACTCGCCATGCTTCCGGCGCGAGGCGGGAAGCTACGGGCGGGACACGCGCGGGTTGATGCGGCTGCACCAGTTCGACAAGGTGGAGATGGTCAAGTTCGTGCGCCCCGAAACCTCTTACGATGAACTCGAATCCCTGGTGTCCAACGCCGAGGACGTGTTGCAAGCTCTCGGCATCGAGTACCGCGTGTTGAGGTTATGCACCGGCGAGCTCAGCTTTGCGGCGGCCCAGTGCTACGACATCGAAATCTGGGCGCCGGGCATCGGGCGTTGGCTCGAAGTCTCGTCGTGCAGCAATTTCGAAGCCTTCCAGGCCCGCCGTGCAAACATCCGGTTCCGCGATAAGGGCGGCAAGCCGCAGTACGTCCACACGCTCAACGGCTCCGGCGTCGCCCTGGCCCGCCTGGTGCTTGCCATCATCGAGGCGTACCAGACCGCCGAGGGTCGCGTCCGGGTGCCGGAGGTTCTACGGCCGTACATGGGCGGGATGGAGATCATCGGGAAGGATTGACCGTGTTTGCCAAGCTGCTCGCCATACTGCTGGCCGTTCAGGTGTTGTGTTCCGGCGCTGCTGTGGCCGCACAGTTCCAGCCGGGCGAGCATGGCCCGGCCTCACTGAAGATAGTTGATGGGATTCCCGTGATGCATCTTTACGGGACGCCCCAGGCGATGGGCGAGCAACACGGGAATCTGGTCGCCCCGCAAATCAAGGTTCTCATAGAACAGTACCTCAACAAACTTCTCCTGCCCGGCGGACAGGATATCGGCCTCCGGGCGAGAATCCTCAAGCTGGCTCGTCGGATGGAGGAGAGCATCTCCGAAGAGTATGTGGCCGAGATGAAGGCCATCGCGCGGGCGGCCAAGGTTGATTACGACGATGTGCTGCTGGCCAACACGGTGTTCGATATCAAGCGTCAGATATTCTGCACCACGGTCGTCGCAGTGGGTGACCGTTCAGCCGACGGGCAGCCGATTTTCGGGCGCAACCTCGATTTTGCGACGTTGGGCGTGGCGCATAAATATAGCTGCGTCATTGTTTATCACCCCGCGGAGGGGCGAGCGGTGGCCTCGGTGGGTTTCCCGATGCTGGTAGGTGTGCTGTCGGGGATGAACGACGCCGGCGTCTCCGCCGCGGTCATGGAAGTTCATCTCCGCAAAGCCCGGATCGAGGCGATGCCCTATGCGATGGTCTTTCGTAAAGCATTGACCGAGGCCGATGACACCGACGCCGTGGCGCGGGCCGTTCAAGCCGCTGACAGAACCTCGCCGAATAACCTGATGATCTGCGATGCCAAGGGGAATGCCGCGTGTGCCGAACTCGGTGTGGATAA
>CAZBCO010000090.1:0-4744 GCA_964490295.1 uncultured Planctomycetota bacterium | reverse complement strand
TTTTTGGCGGCAGTTTTGACCCCATCCATTGCGGTCATGTGCGTGTTGCAGAAGCGGCAGTTCAGACCCATCGGCTCGACCAACTCCTCCTGGTTCCCGCCCGGCGACAGCCGCACAAAAAACAGGCCCCCGCGGCCCCGGATGATGACCGGATGGCAATGGTTCGCCAAGTCTGCACCGAGCACCCTGGATTCATCGCCTCGGATTGTGAGTTGAGGCGCCCTGCCCCTTCCTATACAATTGATACGCTTCGGCAACTTCAAGATCAGTTCGGAGCCGATCACGCCTGGTTTCTGATTGTCGGATCGGATAGTATCCGCGACCTGCCCCAATGGCGGTCTATCGAGACATTGGCCCAGATGTGTACTCTGGTGGTTGCTGCACGGCCGGAATTCGCCTTGGATACTATCGATGCGCTGGAGCCGTGTTTGGGTTCGGCAACCGTCCAGACCATCAAGGCGGCGGCCATTCGAGACACGGACGTTCAAATCTCTTCGACGCAGATTCGCAACCGGGTGGCGGCCGGTCGGCGGATCGAGGGCTTGGTGCCGCCCTGTGTGGGGCATTATATCATCAAGAACAAACTTTACAAGACGCCCAAGAAGGCTTATCCTCAACCCGACACATAAACAAGGGATTCATAAGTGCCGATAATAGCTATGATACTCAACCCGTCCGCTTCCTGTTGCTGTTTGGGGACAACAATGAAAAGGTCTTTCGCTTATCTTGCGTTCTGGATGCTGATTCTGACAGCCTGTTCCGCGGCGTCCGCCCAGGAAGCCCGGCTGAACCTCTCCGGCAGGCTGCTGAGTGCGAGAACGGGTATGCCCGTGGTCGGCCTTCGCTTATCGCTGGTCGAGCCGGGAGAACATTTCACCACCACAGACGGTGGCGGCCAGTTTATTTTCAGGGATATTCCCCAGGGGACCTATCAGTACCTCTTTGCTTATGAGCGGGGGGATTCCCAGCCGGTGCAGACGACGCTGCTCAAAAAACAAATCACGCTCACCGCCTTGAGTAATGAGCCTCTCAAGCTGACGCATGAGCCTTTGATGGAACGCCCGCTCGATATGCGCCCGCGGGTTGCCGACCTGCAATTCCTGGATAATCGTAAACGGGAGCACTATCAGGCGATCCTGATCAAAGAACCGCTGGGGCTTCCCTGGCCGGAGCAATACCTGTCGCTGAACGTGGGCTTTCCGCGCGGGGCCTGCCGCCAACCTTCGCTGCGCGTGATGGACGGGGCTACCGGCTCTGAATTGCCCTTCCAGATCATCAACCCGGTCTTTGCCCGCGAGGATTTCCTCTCCTCCTGCACGATCATCTTCCCGGCCTCGCTTGAACCGTTTCAGAGCAAAATCTATGCCGTATGTGCCGACTGGCAGGGCCGCTTCGAGCCGCCGAACTACAAGCTGGACCTGAAGGCTGAATACCGGGAAAACCTGAAGGCTCTGGAGGTCTCGAACGATCTCTGTGCGATTCGGATTCCCCCCGATACCCAGGGCCAGCCTCGCACCTTGGAAGGCCCCTACCCCGCCCCGATTATCACGGTACGCGGACCCGACGGGGTATGGTTCGGGCGCGGCGAATTGATCAGCGAACGGCTCCCCGCGTCGTACAGCTGCGAGGAAACCGAGTCCGGCCCCATCTTCCGCCAGTACACCATCATCTACAAGTTTGACGCGGTGGATGCCAAGAAGGAAGAAGACCGCCTCGGCCCCGCCGAGTATCGGATTCTCCTGAGAATGTACGCCAAGCGCGATTTTATAAGCATCCGAGAGCAGATGATTGGGGATATCGACCTGAACTTCCGCCTGCATCTCACCGAGCAGTTTACGGCGGGCTTCAGCTTGTCCTCCGAAGATGGGCATCCCCATTTCAATCATATTAACGCCCAACCCACATTCGATCAGCCGGTGATGCTCGCGGCCATTCGGGCATGGAATCCTCCGGGGGTTCGCCGTTCGCACAACTGGTTCGGCCTGGCCGGTGCCGGCAACCGTAAAGACGCCGTCGGCCTGGTGCAGGTCAACGGCAGCACCTGGGAGTTCAAAGAACGTGCTCAATGGCTGCAGGGCACCTGGATTTCGCAGGTGAATGACGCGAACGAGGCCAGGGTGATGATGACCCCTGACGCCAAGCTGTTCATCGACCTGCCCCATCGCACCGGTACGCGAGAGTTACTCCTTGTGCTTTTTGACAAGAACCGAAATTGGGATGCCGCGAGTTTGAGCGCGCCCGCCGACGCCGAGGGCGTTACCCAGAAGAGCCACTATCTGAACCGCCTGCATATCGCCCACTCGCAGCTCAACCCGCTTAAGCTCAAGACTGTTCTGTCGGGTGGCAATAATGTGACCGACCGCCCGCGGCTTTTGTTTAACGTCAGCAGCTACGGTGCGGTGAAAGAGGCCTTCGAGAAGCACCCCGATCGCTTTCCGGCAGTTATGCAGGATGTGTTCACGGGCAGCCGTATCCATACCAGCTCCATTCGTCGCCGCATTATAGAGGCGGTGGCCACTCTGCGAAGTGCCATGGCGGACCACTGGAACACACGGAAAATCGCCGGATACAGCGGCTTGATGGCCGATATCCGGACTCTGGCTCCGATCATTAACGACGCGGCCCTGCTCTACGATATCCACGCTCGCAGCGGCCTCTTTTCGGTGCTTGAAAAGGAGTTCATCGAAGCCACCTTCGCCGCTGCGGCCGCCCAACTGGCCGACCCCAATTTCGAGGGCACTTTCGCTCACGACCCCGGACTGAAAGCCCATCGCGATACGGCCCTGACCGTTCTGGCGCTGCTGCTTGATAAGCATCCCCAGCGCTCGGCACGTGTGCTGGTGGCCCGACGGCGCTTCGAGACCGACCTGCGGCTGGCCCAGCAAGCGGGTGGTCTTTCACTCAATACCGGTGCTTTCACGGCTGCTCTGAACCTGTGGGCACAAACCGATCCGTGTTTCCGTAATGCCAGCGGTCTGGGCGACGTGGGAGACTCGCCGGTGCTTGCCGTCGATTTCCGTAAATCTCTCAGCGATCTGATCCGCCTGACCGCCCCGCCCGACCCCCGATTCCGCGGGCTCCGTTTGCTTCCAACGCTTGGCCAAGCCCGGGGTGGCGACCGCGAATCACTCGCGATGATGGGGCTGGCGGCAATGGCCGTGGCCCGTATGGATAAGGAACTCGCGGCCCAGTGTGCCTGGGCATGGCAACAGGCCGGCCAACCGTTCTATGAGGGCCTCAGCAGCTACGTCGGCCTTCTGGATGCCCGCCGTACGGCCGATCCGACCGAGATTGAACCCAAGCCCCCTGAACGCATCCGCAGCACGTTGCTGGATGGGATGGGCGTTCTGCTGCGTTCGGACTTCATGACGCCGAACGAGTCGTACCTGCTCTTCAAATGCAGCCCCTTCACCTACTCGCACCACAAGGACCAGGGCAGCCTGCTCTATTACGCCTTTGGAACGCCCGTGCTTGTCGATACCGGCGCCCCGCCCACACGTCGGGCGGCGTGGGCGCACAACACCTTCCGGGTCAACGCCCGTCCGGTCATCGCTCCCGGCAAGGTGCTGGAGTTTGTCAGTCATGACGCGGACGATTATACCGTCGGGCGCTTCACGGTGGACGGCCTGCCAAGACATCGGGAATATCTGCCGTCGGAGTTCAAGGGCATCCAGAACCCGTCTAAACCGTCAATGGCACCGGTGGGCTATCGGGCTGACGGCACGGAGACGCTGGATATGCTTTATCCCGATGAAAAACTGGATCCTCCGGTGGAGATCACGCGCCATATCCTGTTCAATCGGCAGCACCAATACCTCGTGGTGCTGGATCGGTTCAAGGGATATCAGCCCACCGACGTGTCTTACAACATTCTAGCCCGGGAGGGAAGGCTTTCGGGCACGTCCGCAGAATTTGCCGGAGCGTATGATGTGGATGTCAAGACACATGCCTTTGGCAGCCATTCACTCAGCCCGAAATTGTTCGAAGATGTCCCCGGGCGTTGGGTGCTTCACCTGTCTCAGCCGGCGCCCACCGCCCCACCCCAGGCCGGTTCGGAAGACGGCGAGAAAGAGGCTGAGTTGCCGGTCGTCGAATACTTGACCGTGATCTGCCCCGTAAAGCGCGGCTCTACGGTACCGGTTCCGCAAGTCGAGAAGATTGCCGGTTCAAGTGGTGTGCGGATTACCTATGGCAACACCGTTCGCTACATCTTCCTGTCCGATACAGAGATTGAATATAAAAACGACACGGTTGCGTTCAAAGGGAAGCGCGGCATTCTGACCGTGCGGCCAACGCATTTTGATGTGGCCCTCTTTGACGCGGGCGAGATGCTCTATCGCGGGGCCGGTGTCCGCACCGATGCCGGTACCGTGGCCTTTCGCATCGCCCCCAACGGCTATATCGACGGCGAAGTGCGAGGCCCGAAGCCCAAATGGCTGACCTTCCTGGGCATTGGCCTGTCCCCAAGAAATCTATCCTATCGGATCAACGGCCAGGAGTATATCGGAAAAGGCAACGCCAACGAGGCCCGCTATGCCGTCACCCACGGACTGAACAGCGTGAACATTACGCCGAAATAGGCAAGGCTCTGTTCATGCCTCCTGCGAAATTGACACCGCACAAGCTGAGCGTATAATATCCCGTTCGGTAACACTTCAGCCGAATGAAGTGGATCAAGCCGGCAAGGGTGGCAGGCTGCCGTTGCGGACGTACTCGCGGAGGGCGGCCACGATGGTGTCGAGCG
>CAZBCO010000089.1:0-12165 GCA_964490295.1 uncultured Planctomycetota bacterium | reverse complement strand
AAGTACCGGACGAAATGTGGAGCACAACAAATTGACCGCCGCGTATGATGCCGCCCTCAACATCGACGCGGGCCAATAGGCGGCTGAGCCACTGGGGTGTTTATAGAAGCGGGGAAACGGATGCGTCGAAACCACCGATAAAGGTGGTGTCACCAGTTGTGTCAACCTGGGGTGTTGATGGTATTTCAAGGGCTTTAGAGGGCCGCAATAGGAGGGTGTCCGGAGCGACAAAACCCGTGCAAGGTGGCAGCCTAAGGCCTGGCAATATTGGGACTTGTGGCTCTGCGGTGGATGGTACCCCCAAGGGGAGTCGAACCCCTGTCTCCAGACTGAGAATCTGGCGTCCTAGGCCACTGAACGATGGGGGCCTCAATGCCTGTCGTGCTGTCTGACAGGGCCGCTATTTATACCCGCAACGGGTAAAAATGTCAAGCGTTTCATTCGTAATTTCATCTTGTGATTCCGGAATAAAAGCTGAAATCAAGCCCTGTTCATATTACATTAGTGTGTGAACGGGTGATGGGGTGGGTTGTCGGGACGGCCTATGAATCTGCGGCTACGTATTATGCTGAGCCTGAATGGCTTGCTGCTGGTGACGGTGGCGGTCGTTTCGGCGCTGACCTTGTACACGACCATCAGCGGCTTGAAAGAAACCGTCCGGCGTGATGCTCTGGGCACAGCGTCGTTGCTCTCCAGCGCGGCGGCGATGACCGTTCAGGCTCCACAGGAAGTGGAGGCTATGATCGGTTACCAGATGGAGGCCCAGGCGCGTATTTTGGCTCATTGGGTTGCTCTGGCCGAGGGGCGAGCCGGCTTGGATACGTCGGAGATCAACCGTATCCTACGGGAGATCACCGATCACAGCACGCTGGACGAAATCTGGATTACGGGGACGAAGCCCTGGGTGCCGGGCGAACCGGCAGAAGCTCATTTATTTTCAACGCAGGCTCAACTCAAAGCGTTGTTTGCTTTCTCGCCCGATCCCCAAGACCAGCCCCAGGCTTCGGCGTTCTATCCCTTGCTGAAAGACAAAACCGGCAAGGCGTCTGTGATTCAGACCGCTCAACGGCGCGAGATTGACCCCGCTATTTACAAATATGTCGGCGTCTCCGGGGTGGATAAGCCCCGCATTGTGATGGTGGGCAAGGAGGCCGAGTTTATCCGCGCCCGATCTTCACAGTTCGCGGTTAACCGCTGGGTGCGGAACGTGATTGATGCCGGAAACCTTCAGGCGATCTATGTGGCCGACCCTGCCGGCCAGCCGGTGGTATGCAGTTCGCCCTCCGGCGAGGAAGGTTTGATCGACCGTTACTTTCTGGAACAGTTGGATGTGGTGGCCCTTGAGACGGCCCGCCGTTTGAAGCCGACCGCGCGATTTCTGGAAGGGGCGGTTGAGGCCAGCGTGCCGCTCACGGGCTTCGGCGGGCGGGCGGGGGCTTTGATCTGTCAGTTGAGCACCGATCAGCTTGATCGGGCGATTGCCTCGGCATTGCGCGACGTGGTAGTGCTCAGCTTGGCCGCATTGATCGCCGGGGCGCTGGTCTCCAGTCTTCTGGCTCGCCGGATTTCCGGACCGATACGGACTTTGGCCGAGGCGGCCGCCGAGATCGGCTCCGGGCGGTTTGCCCACCGCGTGCCAATCCATTCCGACGACGAAGTCGGCCGGCTGGCGGTGGCGTTCAACCAGATGGCGGATTCGCTTAAAGGTTATACTCAGGAACTCGCCCGTAGTTCTGCAGAGAAGGAAGCGCTGCGGCGGGAGATGGACATCGCGTCGGAAATCCAGCGTTCGTTGTTGCCCGACGCCTGCCCCAGCATACCGGGGGTGGACGTCGCGGCGGAGAGTGTGCCGGCCCTCGACGTGGGTGGTGATTTCTTTGATTTCATACCGCTGCCCAACGGTCGATGGGGCGTGGTCATCGCCGATGCATCCGGGAAAGGGGTGCCCGCTGCCTTGTTCATGGCCCTGTCCCGTAGTTTGATCCGGGCACATTCCAGCAGCAAACTGTCGGCCGTCGAGGCGCTGCGATTGGCCAATGACTATATGCTCCAGGACATGCGATCAGGGATGTTCGTGACCTGCTTCTACGGTATTATTGATCCGACCAACTCGATTTTTCATTATGTTAACGCGGGACACAATCCGCCGATGGTGAACAAGGTCGACGGGCGTGTGGTGCTGCTGCCGGCCAGCGGAACCCCCTTGGGCATTCTCGACGATCCGGGCATTCAGGAGGAAAGTCACCGCCTGGAACCCGGCGATGTGCTGTTCATGTACACCGATGGGATTACCGAGGCGGTGGACAACGTCGGCGAACAGTTTGGCGTGGCACGATTACAAGAAGTGGTGAAGAACTGCACCCCGTTTACGGCACAAGGCATTGTGGACCGGGCGCTGACCGCGGTACGAACCTTTGCCGGAGATTTGCCGCAATTCGACGACATGACGGTGGTCGCTGTGAAAATCCTCGCAGAGTGAGCTTGCTCGCCCACGGGCAAACCCGCCCAGTGAACCGAATGCTATGTCACAAAAGGCCTTGCGTCCAAGGCATCGGCCCTGTAAAATCGAAGCGTGAGGCGATGGCTTGTCACGGATTATATCGAGGGAATCCGATGCCAGAATCATTCAGTTCGGTAATGGATGGCGTCTTTGATTGTGGTAAACAGAAGGTGGCCGTGATTCGGCTGGCAGGCAGCTTTGACGGCCACGCTTCGGCCGAGTTGGATGCCTTGCTCAAGGGGCAAGAGATCGGCCAGGCGCAGCATATCATTCTCGATATGGCCAAGGTGGACTATCTGAACAGTGCGGGCCTGCGCTTGCTCTTGAAGTTCCGGAAGAAGGCCGTGCAAGCCGGGGGACGGCTCAAGTTGGCGGCTGTGCCGCGTGTCATTCGTGAGAATGTGCTCGAAGCGCTCAGCTTTTCTCCCCTGATGGATATCTTTCGGAATGTGAATGAGGCGATGGAATCTGTTGGGCCAAGCATAGCGGCTTCGGATTAGCCCGTCCCTGGTTTGACGGGGGAGCGGGAGTCTGATAACATAACGGCGATACATGAGTTCGATGGTGAGAGCGATTGACGATGAAGACGCATTCCACGCTGTTGATGGTGCTGCTGGCTACCGCTGGAGCGGATCCCGGGAGCCTCTCCGAGGCGAATCTCCCGTCCTGCCGGGCCAAGGCGGTGCAGGCCTTCGAGCGCGTGGGGGCCACACTCTTCCGACTCTTCAACCGCTGTTATCCGGACGCGGTAACATCCGGCTGTGGCCGGAAGGAAAGCCACGACGACGGCGTGAATGAAGCCTCAATGGCGGCATATCACGGACGCATACCGAAGGGCATGGAGCCTGCCAATGGCCCCTGTAATAGCCCCTGTTTGTTTCTCGCCGATAAATCCGAGCGGGAGGCGATTGACCGGGGGCGTATTGCGGGGTTAAAAGGCTTCAAGCCGCAGGCCGCTCAGCCGAACACTCAATCCGTATCGTACCCGTGGCAGCACAACGGGGTGACTTGGATCAAGTTGGCCCCATGCGGCGGAGTCCCCCAACGTGGGCGATTCCGCAAGATGGCCGACTATGACCTGTTCGCCACGTTCTTCGAACCCCATCCTGCGGGCCTCCCGGCCTGAATCTCAAAAGCGGTACCCGTGTTAAATACGTTATCCACGACACAGGGCATGAGGCCCTGGAGAAGATAAGGACCAGAGCAAACCTATGAGCGACCTTCTGACACCACCCGCCGAAGACCCCTCCGGTAAGGCCGGGGATAGTTTTCTCGATCGGCTCTCCGCCTTGGTGGAGGCCGCCGCACACCATACCGGACGGTTCTTCAACAGCACCTTTAAGCTGGTGCTGGGAGGAACCGCCGGTGAACGGGCTATCAAGCAGCTCCAGCCCACCGTGGACGCCATTAATGCTTTGGAACCGGAGTTGATGACGCTCTCGGACACGGAGCTGAGTAATAAGACGGCGGAGTTCCGCAACCGCCTGGCCGACGGCCAGACACTGGACGATCTGCTGGTCGAGGCGTTCGCCGTGGTGCGCGAGACCGCCCGGCGCCTGGAAGGGACGCCGTACCCCAAGCGCCACTACGACGTCCAACTGATCGGTGGTATTGTGCTGCATCAGGGAAAAATCGCCGAGATGATCACCGGCGAGGGCAAGACGCTGGTCGCCACGCTGGCCGCCTATCTGAACGCCCTGGCCGGACGGGTTCACGTCATTACGGTCAACGATTACCTCGCCCGGCGCGACGCCGCCTGGATGAGCCCCGTCTATGAGTTCCTCGGCCTGACCGTCGGAGCCATCCAGTCCGATATGGACCCCGACCAGCGAGGCCCGGTGTACGCTT
This sequence comes from uncultured Planctomycetota bacterium, assembly GCA_964490295.1. Lineage (GTDB taxonomy): Bacteria > Planctomycetota > PUPC01 > PUPC01 > PUPC01 > CAZBCO01. The sequence continues at coordinate 7,817 of CAZBCO010000089.1, read as the reverse complement.
GTGATATTGTGTATGGCACGAATAACGAGTTCGGGTTCGACTATCTGCGCGACAACATGAAAATCCGCGTCGAGGATCAGGTGCAGCGCGATCTGGGCTATGCGATCATCGACGAGGTGGACAGTGCCCTGATCGACGAGGCTCGCACCCCGCTGATCATTTCCGGCATGCCGGAGGGCGGCACCGAAAAATACTACGTCGCCAACCGTGCAGCCCAGCGTCTGAGCAAAGGCATCCATTACGAGGTCAAGGAAAAGGAGCGGACGGTTGTGCTGACCGAGGAGGGCATCCTCGCCGCGCAGAAGGCGGTGGGCGTGACCGATTTTTATACCGGCAAGAACATCGAGTGGCCTCACTACATCGACAACGCCCTCAAGGCCAAGGAACTGTTTGTCCGTGATCGACAATATGTGGTGCGTGAAGGCGAGGTGCTGATTGTCGACGAATTCACCGGCCGCCTGATGGCCGGGCGACGCTGGAGCGATGGCCTGCACCAGGCGGTCGAGGCCAAGGAGGGCCTGCGCGTTCAGGAAGAAAACCAGACGCTGGCGACCATCACCTTTCAGAACTTCTTCCGTCTTTACAAGAAACTGAGCGGTATGACCGGCACGGCGATGACCGAGGCCGCCGAGTTTGCGAAGATTTATAATCTGGAAGTGGTGCCGATCCCGCCGAACCGCCCGATGAGCCGCGTTGGCCACCCGGATGTTATCTATGCGAACGACGCCGACAAGGTCGAGGCGATTATTGAGGAAATTGCCGAGGTGCATGCCGCAGGACGACCGGTGCTGGTGGGGACCGTTTCCGTCGAGCGCTCCGAAATGCTGTCCGAACGTCTTAAACGGCGCGGTATTCCCCACGTCGTGCTCAACGCCAAGTACCACAAAAAGGAATCCGAGATTGTCGCCCGTGCGGGCGAACCGGGCGCGGTCACCATCGCTACCAACATGGCCGGACGCGGAACCGACATTGTCCTCGGCGGCAACCCGACCCTGGAGATGCAGGCCGAGCTCGAAACCCGATGGGGCCAGACCGAAACCCAGGCCAAAGATATCATTAACGTTATCCGAAACGCGCAGCGTTTTACCGAAAATCCGCCTCCCAAGCCGGTCGCCGTGGTGCTGCCCGGTCTGGCTGCCGGTGAACAGGCGACTTGGGATCCGGCCCAATCCCCCGGCCAGAACATTCATCACATTGCTGCTCAAATGGGTGTCGAGCTGGCCCCCGAAGACGGCGATAAGTTGCTGGCCCGATTCAACGAAATGGAGGCTCGTGCCGACGAGGCTCACGATCAGGTGGTCTCGCTTGGCGGCCTGCATATCGTCGGCACCGAACGGCACGAAGCGCGCCGTATCGACAACCAGCTCCGGGGCCGGGCCGGGCGCCAGGGCGACCCTGGTTCGTCCCGCTTCTTTCTCTCGCTCGAAGACGACCTGATGCGCATCTTTATGGGCGAGTGGGTGCGCGGGTTTATGCGCAAGGCCGGCCTTCGAGACGGCCAGGCCATCCAGCACGGAATGGTCAGCCGGTCCATCGAGCGTGCTCAGCGCAAGGTCGAAGAGATGAACTTCGGCTCGCGAAAGCATCTGCTCGAATACGATGAAGTGATGGACGAGCAGCGCAAGCTGGTCTATGGCGAGCGCCAAGCAGTGCTCGAAGCCTTCCGCGAGCGCGAGCCGGACCGCGTGGCCAAAGAGGCGATTGCGGCGTTTGTGCAACCCGAATGGGCCGAGGGAGAAGGCATTGAACTCAGCCGCTCCTACCAGCCGCTGACGCACGCCGTGGCCGCGGTGGCCGACGTCGAAGTCAAGGAGTCCGATTGGCGGCAGCTTTCACTCCGCGAGTTCTGCGAACGACTCGCCGAATCGGCGCCCGCGACCCGACCGACCGACGAGGAGGTTACCGCCACAGCCGAGCGTACCCTCCGGGACACGCTCGGCCCCTTCGACAATAAACTGCGTTGGAACGCCGAGCGACAAACCGAGCGTATTCGCGAGTTGGGCTTCGAAATCGAAACGACATGGCCGGATCAGTTTGCCCATCAATTGGCTGCGAAGCTGGCTGAGGCCGTTGAACCGGCGTCAACACAGGCCGTGGTTGAGGATTGGGTATGGCGTGGGCTGGCCGCCGACCTGCCGCTGCTGGCGGCAGAAGGATGGGATTACGAGGCCTTCGTCCAATGGCGGGGCGAATTGCCTTGCGACGTGGGCGGAGCCGAATGGGGGCCGACGTTGGGGCGCCCCGAAAAAATCGGCCCGCTGATCACCGAACGATTGGTTCAAGCCCTCGAAGGTGAAAGTGCCGCACGGGTCATCGCCATGCTGGTGACTCATGCGACCCGGCTGCTGGTGACCTCGGAAGCGTTTCAACACCGTCCCTCGCCCGAACGCGTGAGCGTGTGGGCCGATTACCGGTTCGGGGTCAAGCTGTCGCCCGACGAGGTCGCCGAGTTAGCGAACCAGGCGGTACACCAGATGGCCGTTGCTGCTGCAACGGCGAAAAGCCAACAACTCGACGGGCCGCAGGGCGTGGCGCTCTACTGGCATTATCCCGCGATACTGGCCGCGGTGCGGGACACCCTGAATGTCGAGGGCCGTGATTTCGATGGGCTGGCGCGGCGTCTGGCCGAGGATTTCGGCGCAGAGGTCGATGCCTTTGAATTGAGTAAGCTGAGCGGTGAAGCGTTGTGCGATAACGTGGCGTCGGCCATCGACCGATCCGGTTCCCGATGCATCTCCGGCTTCGGCTTGGATGAGATCATCTCCCGCACATTGCAGGATGTGATCGACAGCGCGGTCAATGAATATATCAACGACGACCAAAGCCCCGAAGAGCGCAGTTTTGCCCCTCTGAAATCATGGGTCGAGGGGCTGGGGCTGAAGCTCTCGCGGGACGAATGGGCTGCCGTATCAAGTCGAGAGTTGGCCGTGTTGCTGGCCGCCCAGGTTCGTGAATTTCCCGAAGCTCAAGCCGAGGAGTTTGTCCGGAACTGCGTGGCCTCGTCGGTGCAGCATTTCTTGTCGGGCGAAGCCTTTGCGGAGGACCGCTCCTATGCGCACCTGGCGGCGTGGGCTCGGGGCCGGTTCAGCTTCGCTTCGTCACCGATTAAACTGGATACCGCGCTGCCTCGAACCGTGGACAGCCGCCGCAACGAGGCTAAGCAGGCGTTGATCGAGGCGGTTCAGAAGGAGATCGCAGCGGAGGGCTACGAGCAGCCCGAACTGATTCAACGAATGGTGCCCGTGGGATTGCAGGCCTATTTCAAGACGCACGGTGCCGGGGAAGCGATCGATCTCGAACCGGTCGCCCGTTGGTTGAACTCGAAGCTGCATGTGTCGGCACCGGCGGCCCAGATGCAGGAACTGATGGATATCGATGAGCGGGCCATCACCCAATTCGCCGCTGAACGAGCCCAGAGGTCGCTTACGAAGCAGAAGCCGGAGCGCATCGTCGCCGACGTGATGAGTGCGGCGCTGGACTGCTTTCTTCCGCCCGAAACGTTCCCCGATAACTGGGCGGTTCAGGAACTCGACGAATGGCTCAAGGATATCGATCTGGGGGGCGAGCACGACTCCTATGAAATGATGGAGACGGTGCATGCCGACTTGGTGCGTGTGTTTGTGGACGCTGCAATGCAGGGCTACAGCGGCCGTGAGCCGGGCCCGGTGGCTTCCGAAGCCGTGCGGCACGCGGTGGCAACATTTCTCGAATCAGACCTGAGCGGGACAGGCCGGAATTTCACCGCCTTGGCGGGCAAGATCAACCGCAAGTTCGAGCTGGGCACTGACGCTTTTGAATTGAGCAAGCTCTCGGCTGGGGCGGTGCGCGAGCAACTTGAAACCATGGCATTTGATGCTCTGGAACGACGCACCCGAAGCCTGGGCCGCCGGCAGTTTCACTGGATTGCCCGCGTCCTGATTTTACAGGCCATTGACTCGCGCTGGAAGGATCACCTCGCGGTGATGGACAGCCTGAAGAGCGGTATCGGGCTACGCGGTTACGCCCAGGTGGACCCGAAGATCGCTTACAAACGAGAGGGGTACGAGGCCTTCGAGGCGATGATTGCGGCCATTCACGAAGAGGTCAGCGACCTGTTGCTGAAGGTGGAGGTGAAGTTGGGTACCGAGGTGCATGACGAGCAAACCGACGTCAGTACGGTACACTCTTCGGTCAGCGCCTATCAGCAGCGACAGGAAGAAGCCGTGGCTGGGTCGGGGAGCGCGGAGCGGGTCAACCGGCCGGTACGCGTGAACCAGGAACCCCGCCGGAATGAGCCGTGCCCCTGCGGCAGCGGCAAGAAATACAAGCATTGCTGTATGGGGAAGGCCTGACGCTTCGGGCATCGGCTTCGGGACGTTCAGGTCGTCACGTGGTCGAGGGCGAATTGGCGCCCGGCCTCAATCGCTTGGGCGTTCAGTGCCCAGATTTTTTTCTTGCCCGGGCCAAAGGCCGCCTGCATGGCTTGGATCAGGTCGTCGAACGGTACGAAATCTCGGATGACGTTGTAGGCCCCCATCATCACCATGTTGGCAGAACGAACATCGCCGAGGTCTGAAGCGATCTGCGTAGCGGGCACTTCGAGCAGAATCTTCGCGGGTGGGGGATCGACCGGGGTAATCAGTGAGGCGTTAATCAGAAACACCCCATCCGCCTGAAGCCGCATCTTGAAGCGGTCGTAAGACGGCTGGTTCATCACCACCAGAGTATCGGCCAGGTCGACGATCGGCGAGGCGATCTCGTCAGACGAAACAATCACATGACAGTTCGCCGTGCCGCCACGCACCTCGGCCCCGTATGAGGGGAAGTAGGTCACACACAGCCCCTTGTCCATCATCATCTTGGCGGTGAGCTTGCCCATAGACATCAGGCCTTGCCCGCCGAACCCTGCGAGAATTGCGCGCTCAAGCATGAGAGTTCCCTATCTGTGCCCTGAGTGAATCTGCAAGCCTCCGTCTAATCTGCCGCGTTGCAGCGGTTGCGTCCGCCGTCCTTCGCTTGTGTCAAGGCGCGGCGAGCCGCCACCGTCAGTTCTTCCGCCGTGGCGTAGTTGTTGTCGTGCAAGGTGGCAATGCCGCCGCTGACCGTGACGTTGACGGTGGCATCACCGGCGGCGATGGCGGTCTGCTCGATGGTCTTACGCATCTTCTCGGCGGCACCCAGCGCCTGGGCTGCGTCGGTCTCCGGAAGCACCACGGCCAGTTCATCGCCGGCGCATCGTCCGACCGAATCGGTGGTACGGGTGGAGAGCCGCAGAATGCGCCCGACCTCGCTGAGCGCCCGGTCGCCCGTGGCGCGGCCGTGGGCCTCGTTGAATTCGCGGAAAGCGTCGAGGTTAAGCAGCGCCAGTGAAAGCGGCCGGCCGTAGCGTCGGGCACGGTCCATCTCCCGTCCGATCTCCGCCCGGATGCTCCGTGAGTTCAACGCGCTGGTCAGCTCGTCGGTCGTGTCCAACAGTTCCAGCGAGCGGTGCGTCTCCGCCAGTTTCTCCTGGAGTTGTTTCATCTTGCGCCCGGTTTCGATACGGGCCAGCACTTCCGCATCCGTCAGCGGATCGATCAAGTAGTCATCGGCTCCTTCATCGCCCGCCAGACTGCGTTGTGCGAGCTGTTCTTTGGTGGTGCGGAGCAGCAGGTAGATGTCGCTGCCGTGAGCCTTGCGCATCTCGCGGCATAGTTCGAAGCCGTTGACATTCGGCATATCGGCATCAAGGATAACGATACCGACGGTGCCGTCCTCCAGAATCTCCGTCGCCGAGTCGGCACTGCACGCCTCGCGGACGTGGAAGCGGGCACCAGCCAACAGCAAGGCGAGCGACTGTCGCGGCTCGCTTTCGTCGTCCACCACCAGTACGTTCGAGGCCCGGCTTTTGGCCGGGTCTTTACCGGCGTCCTGCACGCTATTTCTCCGAAGCGGTGATATCTTTATAGACCCCCGGCGGGAACACGTCCAGCAGGGAGGTCTTGATATGGTGGATGGCCTGCACCGGATCCATGCGCCAATACGTGGGGCAGGGCGACAGCAGCTCGACCAGAGTAAAGCCCCGGCCTGCCATCTGGAGGTCAAAGGCTTTGCGGATCGCCCGCTTGGCCTTGCGCACGTTGGCCGGGCTGTCCATCGCGATGCGTTCGAGATAGGCAGAACCGTCGAGCGTGGCCAGCAATTCGCAGACACGGATGGGGTTGCCGTGGATTTGCTGCACGCGACCGCCTGGCGTAGTTTGTGTTTTCTGATCCAGCATGGTGGTGGGGGCCATCTGCCCGCCGGTCATTCCATAGACCGTGTTGTTGATGAAGACCACGGTGAAGTTCTCGCCGCGGTTGGCCGCGTGCACGATTTCGGCCGTGCCGATCGCCGCCAAGTCTCCGTCGCCCTGATAAGTGAACACCAACTTATCGGGCTGAACCCGCTTGATGCCGGTGGCCACCGCCGGCGTGCGTCCGTGAGGGGCCTCGGTCACGTCAATATGCCAGTAGTCATAAGCCAGAACGGCGCAGCCCACGGGGGCGACGGCCACGGTATTCTCGCGCTGGCCCATTTCATCGAGCACCTCGGCCACCAGACGGTGGGCGATGCCGTGCCCGCAGCCCGCGCAGTAATGCGTCGAACAGTCGTTCAGCGTCTCGGGCCGAGTATAGCCTCGAGGTGGTCTAGGCTTGGTTGCAGCATGCGTGGAGCGCATCCAGAATCTCCTTGGCGGTCGATACGTTTCCGCCGACCCTCCCCGTGTGATAGACAGGCTTCCGTCCCTCGACGGCGAGCCGCACGTCCTCAATCATCTGCCCCAAGCTCATCTCCGGCACCAGAAAGAACCGAACCCGTTCTGCGGCGGCGCGAATGGGAGCGTAGGGATAAGGCCAGAGCGAAATAGGTCGGATCATCCCGACCTTCAGGCCTTCGGAACGGGCGGCCTTGAGGACATCGCGCGAGACGCGGGCCGAGGTGCCGTAGGCTACGATACAGATTTCAGCGTCATCCATCTGGGTTTCTTCGTAGCGAACTTCGTTCTTTTCGATCTCAGCGTACTTCTCGCCTAACTTGATATTCAGGGCTTCGAGGACATTTTCGTTAAGGAACAGCGATTTGATGCTCTGTTCGGGGCGGCCCTTGGCACCGGTCAATGCCCACGGCTTGGGCGGCGGACTGGGGGCCGGCACCGTGTCAAAAGTAATCGGCTCCATCATCTGGCCCAGCCGCCCATCGGCCAGAATCAGGGCCGGGTTGCGATATTTATCCGCTAGATCAAAGGCCAGAGCCACCAGATCAACACACTCTTGCAGCGTGCTGGGAGCGAGGCAGATGGTGCGGTAGTCGCCGTGCCCGCCGCCGCGCGTCGCTTGCCAGTAGTCGCTTTGGGCTGGGGCGATGTTGCCGAGGCCCGGCCCACCACGCACCACGTTGACGATTACGCCGGGCAGTTCCATACCGGCCATGTAAGAGATGCCTTCCTGCTTGAGGCTGATGCCGGGGCTGGAGGACGAGGTCATCGCCCGTTTACCGGAGACGGCGGCACCGATCACCATGTTGATGGCGGCCAATTCGCTCTCGGATTGGATGAAGACGCGGCCCTCTTCAAGCATCCGCCGCGACATATAGGCGGTTAACTCGTTTTGCGGGGTAATGGGATATCCGAAATAGGCATCACAGCCGGAGCGAATCGCCGCCTCACCGATTGCCTCGTTCCCGGTCATCAATACTTTGGTCTGCGTCATGCTCTTTATCCCTCTTCTGTCGGCCAAACCTATTCTACGGATTGTGCCGTGCTCAATCAAGGGAAGTTTTGGCAGCGGGAACAAGTTGCACCGGAGCCGCGGGTAGAT
>CAZBCO010000088.1:0-9173 GCA_964490295.1 uncultured Planctomycetota bacterium | reverse complement strand
CATCTCCGGCAGGCGTTTGTCGCGGACCAGGGAGCTTTCGTCGTGGGGGGTGTCGGCCAGGAGTTTGTCGACGATGTGGTCCGGCTTGATGCCCTCGGCCTCGGCGTTGAAGTTGGTGATCACGCGGTGCCGCAGCACGGGGTGGGCCACCGCGGCGATGTCTTCGCAGGAGACGTAGTAGCGCCCCTGCAGAATGGCGTGGGCCTTGCCGCCGAGGATGAGGTATTGCCCGGCTCGCGGGCCGGCCCCCCAGGTCACCCATTCCTTGACGAAGCCGGGCACGTCGCCCTTGTGGACGCGGGTCTTGCGCACCAGGCTCATCGCGTAGCGGATGACGTGCTCGGCAATCGGCACGCGGCGGACGATGGTCTGGAGCTTGACGATGTCCTCGCCGCTCAGAATCTTATCGACGTGGTCCACCTGCTCGGCCGTGGTGGTGCGCAGAATCTCGTACTCCTCGTCCTCTTCGGGGTAGTCCACCAGAATGTTGAACATGAACCGGTCGAGCTGCGCTTCGGGCAGGGGATAGGTGCCTTCCTGCTCGATGGGGTTTTGCGTGGCGAGCACGAAGAACGGCTCGGCGAGGGCGTTCTTCTTGCCGCCGACCGTGACCTGCCGCTCCTGCATCGCTTCGAGCAGCGCGGCCTGCGTCTTTGGCGGTGTGCGGTTGATCTCGTCGGCCAGAATCACGTTGGCAAACAGCGGCCCCGGCAGAAACTTGAAATGCCGCTGGCCGGTGGCGTGGTCCTGCTGAATGACCTCGGTGCCGGTGATGTCGCTGGGCATCAGGTCGGGCGTGAACTGGATGCGGTTGAACGCCAGGGAGAGGGCGTCGGCCAGCGTGCTGATCATCAGCGTCTTGGCCAGGCCCGGCACGCCGACCAACAGGCAGTGGCCGCGCGAGAAGATCGCTACCAGCAGCTCCTCGACCACCTTCTCCTGGCCGACAATGACCTTGTGCAGCTCGGCCTTGATCCGGTTGAAGTCGGCCTGAAAGCTCTCCACCGTCTGAATATCGTCGGGCGACATCTCGTGTTCCTGAGCCGCCACCGCGCCTTGAGCCAAATCTTCTGCTCCCATCCGGTATCCTCCGTGTTCTGGTGTCCGCTTGGTTGCCGGTGGGGTCAGGGGCCTTCCGCCGGGCCGACGGCCGAGAAGCCGAACAGGCCCCATCGCGTGATCAGGCCAAGAACACCCGCTCCCGGCCCCGAACCCACGCCCAACTTACCACCCAGCACTTCATTATACCCGCCGGCATGGTTCAAGCCAACGTATCTCAGCAGCTTTCCGTCAGAAATTCGCAGGGCGGCGACGCTCGGTCGCAAGGCCCGGTTGTCCATCGTGGTCAGATGTTGTGCGACAAACAGCACGCCGCCGGCGACCTCGGCCAGCGGCAGCGAGTTGGGGCGCGTCCGCAACGCCGCCCCCGGCAGCACCGTGGTCTCCCATTGCTTCTTCCCGTTCTCCAGAGCGTAGGCGACGGCCGTGTAGCCCCGTTCGCCGTCCACCATCAGCAGCGCCTGCGTGTCGGTGCAGACCATCCGCTGCACAAACCCGTCGATCTCCTGCTTCCACAGCAGCTTGCCGTTGGCCGGGTCGATGGCGGCAAGGCCCCGGCGCTTCAGCAGGGCGAGGAGTTTGCCCGACCGCACGGCCACTTCCGGGAAATACTCGCCCGCCCAGGCGGTCGGCCCCGACGTCCAGACCACGCGGTTGGCCGCCGCGTCGTGGCAGGAGAGCCGCCCCGGCAGAGCCAGCACCAGCCGGTCCCCGTCGGGGACCAGGTGGCATTCCTCCAGCAGGGCGCTCACTTCGGGGTTGTGGTGATGCAGTATTTGCCCGTCGAACGCATCCAACACGAACAGTTGCGGAGAGACCTTTTTCTGGGCGTCAAAGGTGCCCGCCAGCACTGCCAGTTGGCCGCGCCGTAATCGCATCTTCATCACGAAGAGGCCCGGCAGCGAGACGTTCCAGCGCCGCTTGCCGTCAAGTCCCACAGCGAGCAATTGCCCGGCTCCGTCCACATCTTCCGGCGGAAGCCCGGCGACCACCAGCCCGTCGCCCATCACCGGGGTCGGCCCGCGCCCCTTCAGCAGCCCGCCCGCCCGGAAAGCTCCGTATACCTCGGTCGGCGGCAGCGGCCCCAGCACCGTTCGAGCCAACAGTTTGCCGGTGTGTTGGTGGATAAACAGCAGAGCCGAATCCACCTCGGCCACCAACAGCGTGCCGGTCACGCCGACCACGCGGAGATGCTGCTCCGGCGGGAACGTCGGCTCGGTGACGCGCCCCTCGGCGTCGGGCAGGCGCCGCCCGATGACCGGGCGAAGCGTCACCCGCCGACCGTTGCGGACCACAACCAGATCGATCTCCTTGCCCGGCGGCGTGGTCGCACAGAGCTGAACCAGGTCGCTGCTCTTCCGGATGCGGTGGCCGTCAAACGAGATCAGCAGGTCGCCGGGCTTGGCCCCGGCTTTTTCCGCCGGATAGCCGGCGATGATCTCGTGGAACTCGACCTCCGGGCGCGGCTGGCCCGACGGCGCGACGCTGGCCCCCTGGAAGCTCACACCCAGAAAGCCTCGCTCGATGCGCCAGGTCGGCTTGCCGGTGCGAGGATGATACGCCTGCAACTCTTTCCCCTCCGCCACCAGCAGGTAGTCCGCTTCCGGACGACGCCCGGCCGCGTTGCCCGGAGGCGCGTCCGGCACCGAGGCCCAATCCAGCCGCCGTGCGGCGTTCTGTTTCCAAACCGCGTCCAACAGGCGCAACGTCTTATCCTTCGGTTCCGGCAGGCTGCGGTCGGGCGGGGCCTCGACCTTGGCGAGCAGGGCACGCACACGCTCTTCGCGGAATCCGGGGCGCAGGCGGCGGACCGCCAGCAGCTCCCCCGATGCGTCCGCGAGGCGGCCCTGGGCGACGGCCCGTTCGGCTTGCGCCAGGCGGCGTTCGAGCGCCGCGGCGCTGTTGGGATAGAGGCGGGCCAACGCCTCCAGGCGCTCGGCCTCGTCGCCGTGTCGGTCGGCCTCGGCCTTCGCCAGAGCCTCGAGGGGCTGATAGAGGGCCTCGCCCCGGGCGGCGAGGAGGCGCCCGATGTCGGCCCCGGCCGCCAGATCGGCCCGGCAGGTTCGCCCGTCGGGCAGGACCAACGCCACGTCGCCGTATCGAGCCAACAGGTGGTGCAAGACCCGCAGCGCCTCGGCGGGTTGCCCGGAGCGGTCCAGCATTCGGGCACGCCGCAGAGCGGCCGTCGCTGCGGCGGCGCGGTCTTCTTGCGACAAGGCCAGCGCCTGCTGCAAGGCATCGGCGGCCGGTGCCCAGCGGAACGCGCTCTCGTGCTGTTCGGCCAGGCGGCGATAGCAGTCGGCCAACAGCTTCGAGACGTGCCGGAGCGGCTGGTTTTGGGCCTCGGCCAGTTCCCGCGCGGCGGTGTAGTGCGTTATCGCCCCGTCCAGCTTGTCCTGCCCGGCGAGCAGCGAGCCGAGTTCGAGCCGCAGCCTGGCGTCTTTCGGTCGGCGGGCGATCTCGGCCTCCAACTGCTTCTCGGCCCCCGGCGGGGCAAAGACGCTGAGCCGATGGCGTCCGGTGACCACCAGCCGCCCGCGATGCAGAGCCAGGTTGCCCGACTCGATGCGCCGGCCCCGCCAGTCGCGCCAGCGGATGGATTCCACCAGCCGCCCGGTCGCGCGCAGGTCCACCACCGCGAGGCCGCCCTCAATCGGGGCGAGCGCCCGGTCGCGGGCCACCACGCCGCGCCCCGCGGGGAAGGCGTCGAACAGCACCGACCGCCACCGCGTGGCTCCGGAGGCCGCATCCACCGCGCCCACCGCCGAGCCGGACAGATACACGCTCCGCTCGTCGGCGGCCAGCAGATGCAGGTAAACGGCCTCGTCTTCGCGGCGCGGGCGCTTCCACAGGACGCCGCCCGAATGCCGGTCCAAGGCCAGCAGCGAGCCTGAATCGCTCGGCAGGGCATAGAGCCGGTCGCCGCTGACGATGATCGGGTTGGGCGGGGCCGTGACCCGGAGCTTCTGCCCGCCGATGGTCTCAAGCTCACAGAGGTTGTCGCGTTCGCTGTCGTATCGGGCCGCCCAGAGCAGCGAGCCGTCCACCGAGTCCACCGCCACCACGGTGCCCAGGTTGCTGCCGTAGTAGGCGACGCCCTGGTGAGCGACCACCGGCGAGCCTGCCGCGTAGTAGCTCCAGCCTTGCACCTCGCCCACCCAGGCGGCCGAGGCCACTTTGACTCGCCAGACCCGCTCCCCGGTCACCGTGTCGTAGCCGATCAGAAAGGCTTCGCTGTCGCTCTGAGCCGGGCGGGCGGGCACCACCACCGTGTCGCCGACCTGCACCGGCGGGCCGACAAATCGCAGCGCCGGCAGCCGAGCGTCCACATCCCGCACCTCGGTTTCCGCACGGGCGTTCACCGACCACATCGTCGGCGGGGTTTCGCCCTCGGCGTCGCGGGGCAACGCGTCGATGCGGCCAAAGACCCCGCGGCCCACGTTCAGCCCCGCCCGCTCCGCCAGTTGCGTTGGGAACGCGACCAGCACCGCCCGGTCGGTGAGCCTCGGCCCCAGCACGCCGGGCGTGGAGAACATCTCGCGCTCCCGCGCCTGGGGGCGAAGAAATTGCGCGGCGTTGGAGACGACTTCTTCGGACCCCAGCGTCAGCCGCCAGACGGGCCGACCGGTGAGCCAGTCGATCGCCTCCAGGCGGTCCGGCGATTGCAGCCATAACCGGTTTCCGGCGATGGCCGGGGCGAACATCGACATCTCCGGCGGACGCCTCGGCGCCCCCCGTCGGGTCGGCGGCGACTCGTCGGGTTGCAGTTGGACCTGCCAGAGCAGCGTCTTGGGCCGCACCGCGTTCTCGGCCAGGGGGGAAGGCTCCGGGTCCGCCGTCGCATCCGCCGGCGCTGCCAGAGCTTCCGCCAGCGTCATCTCGCGCCCTGCGAGCGTGACCCGTTCCGTTGCGGCGTGTTGGCGGACGGCCCCCAGCAGCGCGGTCAGGCGTCGCGGCTCGCCGCTTCCGGCCAGAGCGTGGCCCAGCCTCAACAGCACGCCGGGCGTTGGCTCGCCAAACTCCAGCCGTCGTGTCCACAGCCGCGCGGCAGAGGCCGGGCGACCCCGCTCCAGTTCAAGCGAGGCCAGCGTCTCCAGCGCCTCCAGGCCCGCCTCGGTGGCCCCGTAACGCCGCGTCAGGGCCAGCAGCGCGTCGGTGTTCCGATCCGCCGCAGCCGCCTCCAAGGCCCGCTGCGCGGCGGGGCCGTAAGACCGGCGATAAGCCTCCAGCGCCGCCCGCGGCAGATGCCGCAGGCGCAACGTCGCATAACGCCACACGGGCATGTGCAGCCGTTCGCCCACAGGCACCACCGCGTGGGTATGAAGATCGAGAAGGGTCTGGAACTTGCCCGCCGCCTCAATCCATTCGCGGCGGTCGGCCGCGGCCTCCGCCTCCGCAATCCGCCGCAGCACCAGGCCCTGGTCCTGGTCCAGTGGAGACAGATCGAACTCCAGCAGCCCGGCTCCCCGGTCCTGCTCCGGCTTGCCGATGGGGGAGAGCGGGACCAGGCGCACCCCGGCCGCCCGGCGGAGCGCCTCGGCGGCAGGTTCCCCCGCCAGTGCCCACCCGGCGGCGAGCACCCAGGCCGCGACCGCAAACCAACGAAGATGATGGAGCCAATGCGACATAGGCTTATTATAAGGCCGAACCCGCAGCCGTCAAAGCCATCCTTCGTGAAGAAGCTGTCAGCCATCAGCTATCAGCTATCAGCCAAGCCCTCGTGCCCGTGCTCGAAGAAGCCGTCCGTCAAACCGCATTTGGCGCATGGGAGCATGGGGGCATGGGAGCGTGGGATTCTATCGTGCTCTGCGGTGAATGGCTTTATCTGCGTTGGTCCGTTTTCAAATCAGCGTTCCTCTGCGTCCGGGCTGTTTTTATTCACGGCTGGGACAGCCGTGCTACGTTTGAATCACGGGCGGGACGCCCTTGCCACGTTTCGAGCACGAGCACGAGCAGGAAGTAATCCCATACCCCCGTGCTCCCACGCTTCCACGCGCCCATGCTCCCATGCGCCCATGCACCGAATGTCGCCTTTGAGCCGCGGGACAATCAGAACTGTCGCCTGTTGTTGCTTGACTCCCCGCCGGGCGGGGAGTAGAATTGGAGCCATGTCACGCGTCGCGCGGAGCGTCGTCTCTGACTATCCGCACCTGAAGCGAGGCGACGGTCCTTTTTTTCAGGAGAGAAAATGCGATTCATCCACATAGGGGTCGGAGGATTTGGCCGCGTATGGGCCAAAATCCTGAAGGAAAGCGAGCAAGTCGAGGTGGTCGGTCTGGTGGACGTCAGCGATCAGGCTTTGCGCAACGCGTGCGAGTCGTGCGGCTACAGCCCGGACATTTGCTTCCATTCGTTTGATGAGGCGTTGAAGGCCGTGGAAGCTGATGCCGTGGTGTCTTCGACGCCCCCTGCGTTCCATAAGAAAGATGCCATAGCGGCTATGAGGGCCGGTTTGGATGTGATCACCGAAAAGCCCATGGCCGACAGCATCGCCGCCGGCAAAGCCATAGTACGCACCGCCCTGGATACGGGACGCACCTGCGTGGTTTCGCAAAACTATCGCTACTCAACTCCCATGTGGACTCTGGCCGCCTTGCTTCGCTCCGGTCAACTGGGCGCCGTCGGTCAAGCCGAGATTACCTTCTTCAAGGGCGTCGATTTCGGTGGCGGCTTCCGGCACGAGATGCCCTTTCCGTTGATTGTCGACATGGCCGTGCATCACTTTGACCTGATCCGTTTCGTCACGGGGCTTGACGCCCAGAAGGTTTCCGGAACTTCGTGGAATCCCCCTTGGTCGAACTACCGCGGGGACTGTTCGAGTTCGGTTCTCTTTGAAATGAGCAACGGGGCGCGGGTGCTTTACAACGGCAGTTGGTGTGCGAAGGGCGATTTCTGCGATTGGAACGGAAACTGGCATCTTGAATGCGAAAAGGGAACCGTGACTTATTGCAACGGCGACATCAAGGTGTACCACGCCCCGCAATTGTATAAGGTCGAATCGGAACAAACCGCGCCGCCTGCGCCCATCCCGCTGACGGCACAGGAATATATTCTGGACGAGTTCGTTCGTTGTTTGCGGACAGGAAGCCGGCCCGCGACCGTGGTCGCTGACAATATCCGCAGCCTTGCGATGGTGTTTGCCGCCGTCAAGGCCATGAAAAGCGGCCGCAAGGTCGCCGTGCTGGACGAATCCATCCGTGCTCTTCTGAAATGCTCTGAAGTGAGATGAATCCAACAAGGCGGTTGCTTGCCACGGTTTTCGTCCGCGCGAGAACGGCAGGTTCGGGCCGCGCAATGCGTCCGCCGATGTCGCCGCTCAGATTCCCGTTCACAATCGCCCTCTCGCGGGGGTATAATATGCCCGGTTGCGGGGCGAGGAGGAAGAAGCGTGCGAGGCCATGAAATAGGTAAGCTGCCCCAGGATACAATGAGGCTCCGGGTAAAAAGCCGGTCGTGACGGAGAATTAAGCGGATGAAGCGCCGCACAAAGAGACTCCTCTGGGCAGGATTGGGCGTCTTGGTCCTCTGCGGGATTTTTCTGGCCCTGGGGGATGCAGAACTCGTCCAGTATGAATTTCGGATTGATCTGAACAGCGGACGATGCAAGAGGCAATGGACTTCGTTCGGTGTTACCCTGAAGACGGTAGAGGTGGAAACCGCTTTTTCAGAGTTGGCACGTCAGCTATCCTTGCTCGACGAAGCCGGAGAAGAGAACTGGGGCCTCTTGTGGAGTCTCCACTATCGCATGGCAGGCATCGGCCGAGGTTCCGGATCCTCTTATGGCGCCTACAGCGCCTGCAAACAATTCGCTAAGGTTATTCATTCCTACGAAGAATCAGGCTATCCACTGACGGAGGAGCAGAAAAGAGAGAAGGTCGTCGCGATGCTGAAGTGGATGCGTGAAGGCGACTTCAAACAGATGTTCGACTTGGTAAATCAGATTTTTGACGAACTCAGGGCACTTCCGCTGCCCTCGCAAGGACGCGAAAAAGATGGGGCGGCTGCGGTCGAAATCGACGCTCGGTCACGGCAAGGGGAACGATGAACGCCAGGGAACGTATTCTGAATCAAGTGGTCGGCAAGCCGGTGGATCGCATCCCGATGCTGGGCGGGTGGAACCTCGGAGTGGGCAATATCTGCCGGCTTGCGGGGCTTTCGCCTGAGGCCTACGCGAAGAATCCCTTCGGGGCAGTGCTCCGGGCCAACCGGGAGATGCACGTGGACGGTCTGGTGTTGAATCCCATCGTTCCCCAGCCGGGCCAGGAATTGCGCAGCATGCACCTGTCGCAAAGCAGCTTCGCCGAGGTGGAGCCGGAGGCCTTGCGAGCGGACGCCGAACGGCTGCCGGACACCGAGGCGGCCATCCTGCGCGATTATCCGTCCGCCGAAACCGAGGCGAATCTGCGTCGGCAATATCACCATTTCACCCAGGCCCTCGGGGAGATGGTCGCCATCCCCACCCATTGGAACTCCATCGCGAACTTCTCCCTGTATTCGCTCTATGGCTATGAGGCTTTTCTCGCCGCCGTCGCGCTCTATCCCGACGCGGTCGAGGCGTTGTTCCGGCAAAGCGCGATTTATGCCCGGCAGCAGAATCGCATCCTGCTCAAACTGTTTCGGGAGTTCGATCTGCCGCCGGTGCTCTTCTGCGGTTGCGACATCTGCACGGGGCAGGGGCCGCTGGTCTCTCCCGCGTTTCTGAGGGAATCCTACTGGCCGCATGCCCGGTATTCTGTGGAGCCTTTGCTCGATGCGGGCATCCGTCTGGTCTATCATTGCGACGGGAATGTCATGCCGATTATCGAGGATATCGTCGGTGCCGGCTTTTCGGGATTCCAGGGGTTTCAATACGAGTTCGGCGTAGACCCCTACCGCATCCGGGAATATGTAAAGGGCCGTCCCCCCTTGTTTTTCGCGGGGTTGTCCGTCACCAAGACTCTGCCCAAGGGGACGGTTGAAGACGTCAGGCGTGAAGTGGAGTATGGGATGGACTTTTCGCGCGGAGGGCAGGGGCTGTTTCTGTTTACCAGCAATGTGACGGGCAGCGACGTGCCGCCGGAGAACCTGCGGGCGGCCTATGCACATCAGGAAAGCCTGCCGCCCGGCACGATGAC
>CAZBCO010000087.1:0-5077 GCA_964490295.1 uncultured Planctomycetota bacterium | reverse complement strand
TCGCGGCGGAGCGGCCGGGACGCTGGGTCTGGGCACCGCCGGAAGCGCCCAGCCCCAAGGCTCGCGGCTGCTGCCGATGCCGCACCTGCCGGCCACGCTGCTCACCGGCCCGCCGGTTGACTCGGAGAACGCTGCGGCGGCCGCGTTCGAGGGCGCCCGCCTGCCGGTCGAGAGCACCGCCGGGTTCCCGGAAAGCGGCTACCTCGAAATCACCAACGCCGCCGGGGCAAGCGAGATTGTCGCTTACACCGGCCTGGCCGAAAGCACCATTCCCGCCTCCGACCCGGTGCGCAAACAGTATTACTTCACCGGCATCCGGCCTTTCCGGGGACGGTTCGGCACCACGCCCATCGACCTGTCGGGCCTGAGCGTCCTGACCGACCTGCGCGACACCTCGGCCGCGCAGATCAGCGCCTGCCGTGCCGAGCGGCGCACCGTGCGCCGCTTCCATCCGCGATTCCCCGACCGCATGCCGCTGCGGATGACGATGAGCGGCGGGGCCGAGACCGCCCGCGACTACACCCCGCACGACCGCGACGCCGACCTGCTTTATTTTGAAACCACCCGCACGGTGCGCGGGGCGACCTGGGCCTCGTTGGACTGGGAGGAGACCCTGCCCCCCGGCACGGACATCGTGGTGCTCGCCCGCGTGGGCGACTCGCCCGACTGGGCCACCGCCCAGCCGGTGCTCTGGAGCGCGGTGAACGCCACCAGCGGGCGGGTGCTCTACCAGTTTGACACGCCGGGGGACGCCAACACGATGACGGGCGCCGTGGGCGACACCATCACGGTGCGCGTCTATTTCAAGTTCCTGCCCGGCTACGACCTGAGCACCTGGGCGCTGCCGACGCTCCGGTCGTTGACCCTGCGCTACCAAGCCGGGCCGCGCGTTCTGGAAAGCGAGGTGCTGGATTATTAACCCATCGCCCCATCCAACCCAAGTACGCCGCGCGGCCGTGACCCTGATCGAATTATTGATCGCCATTCTGATCATGTCGATGCTGGCCTACGCCCTGGTGCAATTCCTGTCCACGGGCATGACCCTGTGGCAGATGGGCGAGATGCGGCGCGGGGCCTACGAGCGCGCCCAGTTCGTCTTCCACCAGGTCGGCTCCGACCTGGCCTCCCTGTATCCACAGAACCCGTCGATGACCGACGTATGGAGTTTCCAGGTCGATACCCTGTTCGAGGCCGACTACGACGGCACCGGGCACGACGCGGTGGCCTTCGCCTGCGATAACATCTCCGTGGTGGAGGGCGACGGCGGGGTGCGCTACCTTCGAGCGACCAACCCGGACGGCGCGGCCACCGTGGAATACCGCTTCACGTTACCGGGAACCGCGCAGACCTTGGTGGTGCAGCCCAAGATTTCGCTGGTACGCTCGGCGGAAGCCGCTCCGTCGTGCGAGCTGTTCGTCGAGGTCAAGATCGGCGACGGCGCCTACGACGCCCCGGTGATGAAATTCACCAGCGGCCTGCGCGACCAGACCGTCACGCCGACCATCGACATCAGCCGCCAGGTCCTTGCGGGCGAGGAGTTATGGGTACGGTTCCGGACCGTCCCGTTGTCGGGCGGCACCTGCGACGTGCGGCTGTTCGAGGCGGCCCGGGACGCCCCGGTACGTCCGGTGTTTCGCCTGGCGGCCTCGCCCCACCCCTGCCGCACCGATATCGACCTGGTCTCCGGCTACGGCTACAAAGACTCCGAAACACAATTCCTTCGGTTCGTCCGCTCGGCACGGGGCCTGCAACGGGTGATCTACTACACCGACGGCGAGACCCTGTTCCGCGAGCAAGCGGACGCGACGGAGCAGAACGGGGCGGACGCCTGGTTACCGGTGGGCGAACCGGTGGCCGTGGCTAAGGGCGTGGTTTATTTCGGATGCCAATTCCAGAATCGCTATCGCCCCGGTGCCACGGAGGCCGAGCAACAAGCCGCGATGCAGGATTACTGGCTGGAGGCCGACTCGGTTCCGCCGTATGTGCGGCTGCTCCTCTCACTGGTTCCGCTGTCTGGGCCGACGCGGCATGCCTATCTGGCGGCGACCCTCTCGGCATCGGCCGTCACGGTCCGCGTTGACAGCACCCGCCGCTTCGTGGCCGCCTCGAATGAGGAACCCGCCTATGTGAAGATCGGAGACGAGTGGATTCAATACACGGGCTATGACGGAACGACCTTCACCGGCTGCGTTCGGGGCGCACGAGGCACGCGCCCGGCGGCCCATAACCAGGGCGACCTCGTGCAAGCGGGCGAGGAGTTCTTCGTCAATATCCCCCTCGCCGCGTGGGGGTATAGGAGCCGATGATGAGAAGCCGGCCACATCGGAACGCAGGCATACGGAAGCTCCGGGGGCGGGGTGCGTTCACACTGATTGAGGTGCTGATTGCGTTCGCCATTCTGGCGATCGGAATGGTGGGGGTGATTGCCGCGCTGGCCTCGGCGGTGGACTTGCACAAGCGCGGGGTGGATCAGACCTCGGCGGCGATGCTGGCCGACACGATTCTCGAATACAAACAAGCCCAGGCGATGGAGGGCGTCTCCGCCGAGGAAATGAGCACCAGGGCCGGAGGCCGGTACGTCTTCGTGCAGCCGCTGCCTGACCTGCCCTATGAGTGCAAGGCCATCTGCACCGAGCTGAACGAGCGGGAGTACCAATTGATCGTCGAGATTCGCCTGCGCCCGCTGGTCGCCCGCCGCGAGGGCGCGACCGACCTCGACCCGGAGACCGATACGGTCCGCTTCGAGACGCTCCTCCTGCGGCCGTAGCCGATATCAGGCGACCTGCACCTTGACCACAACCTTGTGGAGTTCGTCATCGGAGACCATCGGGGCGTGGACGTCGTCGGGCAGGAACAGGGCGAAGCGTCCGGGGCGGACCGTCACCCAGAGTTCGGGTTCCCCGTGGAAGAACTCCACGTCCTTCGCGTCATCATACGCCCCGTCGGGCCGGTCGCACAGCGGGCGGCTGATCCAGCCCATCTTCTCGGTTCCTTCCAGCACGATCTGAATGTCGGCATAACGCCGATGCGCCTCCAGGCGGGTGTTGGCCTGCGGCTTGCCCAACTCGCGGAGCACCAGGGCGTACACGCGGTCGTCGTCGATCTCGTGGCGTCCGTTCTCCAGAGCGGCGAGGTCGGTGTTGGCGATGAACACCGCCGCCTTCTCAAAATGGGCTCCCAGGCCGATGTAGCTTGCGATCTGTTCCACGCGGTCGAGAATCATCTGGCTGCTCCTGTCCGGGTCTCGGGTTCCTCCGCCCCCTTACGGGGCGACGCCCACCAAGATACGCGAACCGGCAGCCTTCGGCAAGGGCCAAGTCGGCATTGACGGGATGAATTCTTGAACCATCGGCGCGAAGGTTTGACCCGGTTCGGCCCGCATGATAAACTTTCCGCGCCCCGTTGGGTAAAGATAGCAAGTGGACTTGTCCTCCGGAAAAAGCCGGGGGCCGCTTGACAGAAGCCGCTCATCAGGAGATAGGTTTGATGGCCCCGCAACGCTACGCGATTGTCGGCACCGGGCATCGGTCGCTTTCGATGTTTGGTTTGCCGCTCTGCACGGATTTCCCGGAGACCGCCCAACTGGTGGCCTTGTGCGACCCCAACCCGCTCCGCCTGGCGGCCTATGCCGCGGAGCTGCCCGCGTCGGTTCCCGGCTTCACGCATTTCGACCGGATGATGAGCGAGGTTGCTCTCGATGCGGTGGTGGTTTGTTCCATCGACCGCACCCATGCCGAGTACGTGGTGGCGGCTCTGCAAGCCGGCAAGCACGTGGTCAGCGAGAAGCCGCTGTGTACCACGGCCGGGCAATGCCGGGCGATCCTGGATGCGGCGCAACCCCGCCCCGCGGATTGCCGGGTCACGCACAACGCACGCTACGCGGCCGGGCCGACCCGAATCCGCGAGCTCCTGACCTCCGGCCGCCTGGGCCGTGTGCTCTTCGTTCAGTTCGACGAGACCCTGGACCGCTGCCACGGGGCCGACTATTTCCGCCGTTGGCACCGGCACAAGGCCAACTCCGGCGGGCTGCCGGTTCACAAGGCCTGCCACCATTTCGACTGCCTCAACTGGTGGATCGACTCGACGCCGGCCTGGGTGAGCGCCCAGGGCCGACTGAGCTTTTACGGGGCGAACGGCCCGTTCCGCGGCGAGCGGTGCAGCGGCTGCGAATACGCCGAGCGCTGCCCTCTGTACGCCAATCTCTTCGAGAGAGCCATCTACCGCAAGCTCTACCAGGAAAGCGAAAGCGCCGACGGCTACGTCCGCGACGGCTGCGTCTTCGACCCGGCCATCGACATCCAAGACCAGATGGGCGTGTTGATTCGCTACGAAAACGGCGTGGAGGCCAGCTACAGCCTGCTCGCCTATTCGCCCTATGAATCGCAGCGGGTGGTGATCGAGTGCGAACACGGCCGCATCGAATACGTTGCCCAGTATAACACCGGATTTGCGGCGGGGGCGTCGCGTGTGCCGGGCATCGAAGAGACCGTGGGCGAGACGCTCAAGCTCTATATCCCCGGCGAAGGCATGGAAGCGATTCCGCTACAGCGTGGCGAGGGCGGGCACGGCGGTGCGGACCCCCAACTTCGTGCCGACCTGTTCGGGCGGGCCTGGGACGCCGAGCCGACCGACCGTACCGCCTCGCTGATGGACGCGGTGCAGGCCGTACTCATCGGCGTGGCCGCCGACAAATCGATCAC
This sequence comes from uncultured Planctomycetota bacterium, assembly GCA_964490295.1. Taxonomy (GTDB): domain Bacteria; phylum Planctomycetota; class PUPC01; order PUPC01; family PUPC01; genus CAZBCO01. The sequence continues at coordinate 377 of CAZBCO010000087.1, read as the reverse complement.
CACCGGCCAACCGGTGGAGGTGCAAGGTTTGCTGTAGCATCGAATCTCGGGTGCCCGATGAAGGGCATTGTCTGCCTGGGTCGTCCCTGGGGCGATCACAGCTTTTTTTGTTTTGGAGGTCTCTTATGCAGCGCGTATGTTTTCTGTTGAAGGTGAAGGAAGATCGGCTGGCGGAATACAAGGAGAAGCACCAGGAGGTCTGGCCGGAGATGCAGGACGCACTCCGCGAGACCGGCTGGCACAACTATTCGCTGTTCCTGCGGGAGGACGGCTTGCTGATCGGCTACTGCGAGACGCCGGACTTCGAGGCCGCGGTGGCCGGGATGCAGGACAAGGAGGTCAACGCCCGCTGGCAGAAGATGATGGCCCCGTATTTC
>CAZBCO010000086.1:0-2928 GCA_964490295.1 uncultured Planctomycetota bacterium | reverse complement strand
TCAGACCTGCGGCTTGCGGTTGCCGTAGCGCTCGTAGTGCACCAGCTCGTCGAGCGGGCGCTTCGGGGCCATCTCGCCCTCCTCCGCCGGATGGCCGATCGGGAGCAGCACATAGAGGCGCTTGTCGTCCGGCACCCCCAGCAGCTCCTTGGCCCATGCTTCTTTGCGGAGCAGTGTGCCTTCGACCCAGACCGAGGCGTAGCCCAGCGCGGTGATGGCCAGCAGCATGTTCTGAACGCCGGCGGCGCAGTCCTCGACCCAGTAGCTGCCCCAGCTCGGCGTTTCGCCGGTGGACATAATCATCCCGATCACCACCGGCACGTTGGTGAAGGACTCCTGAATTCCGTTCAGCTTGGCGATGGTCTCCGCATCGCGGATGACGATGAACTCCTTGTCCTGGGCATTGCATCCGGTCGGTGCGCGGCGCCCGGCCTGCAGAATCTGCTGCACATCGGCCTCGCTGACCTCGCCGGGCTTGAACCGGCGCACACTGTGTCGCTTGCGAATCGCTTCAAAAACGTCCATGCGTCCCTCCTGATTTCTGCGGCTCTCAGTTCGCCTCGGTCTTGTCGTCCGGGGCCTTGTTGTCCGGCGCGGGGGCGTCGGCTTCCACGGGCGGGAGCTGCTTGACGAAGAACCGGAGCAGCTCCGGGGCCTTGAAAAACATATCGCTGGGTTCGTGGCGCTCATTTCGCTTGAGGATAAATCGGACGGTGCCGCCCAGTTTGCGATAGCGCAGCGCCAGCTCGCCGCTGTGATCAATCGGGGGCACGACCTTGTCCTCGATGCCGTGCAACAGCAGCATCGGCACCTTGGCCTCGGCCAGCGGGGCGAGGCGGTCCAGCGGGTTGTGCTGCTTGAACTGTTCGGCCAGAGCCGCCTCGTTGGCCTTGTCGTCCATCGTGCCGGTCAGGCGATAAACGCGCCCGAAAAACATCGAGGGGCTAATCCGGCAGGCGGGGTAAATCGCCCCGATGGCTTGGACCTTATCGGGGTTTTCGACCGCCCAATTCAGCACCATCAGCATGCCGCGCCCCTCGGCCAGAAAGTTCGCCTTGGGGGCCAGGCCGAACTCCTTGACCACGTGCTGGTAGAAGTGCGTGAAGCCGACTCGTCCGTCGGGGTTGCCCCACGACTCCCCCACGTCGGTGCCCACCACCGCAAAGCCCGCCTCGATCAGCTTCTCGAACAACCAGTTATGCCATTGGTTGGGATACATCTGCCGCCCGCGGTCATCGCGCAACATCGGGGCATACCAGACCCAGGGAATGGGCGTTGCCTCGCCTTCCGGCCGCTTGGCGGGCAGGATCACGAAACTGCGATTCGAGACCCTCTTGCCGCCGTGCGAATAGCGGACGAAGAAGACCTTTTGCGCCGCGGTTAAGCTCTCCGCCAGCCCATCATCGGTTTCGGCTTCCGCCCCCAGACTTGCCCCCACGGGCATTATCAACAAAAGGGCAACCAGTATGGTGTAGTACTTCATCGGGATTCCTCCTTTCGCTTCCCTGGGCCGAAATAAGTCAGGCCTCTATCAGGAGTCTACCCCTCTCCGACGCTGGTGTCAACCAATTCAACCGGCCTTTTCCTGGCATCGGAGAATGTTCGGAAGCGACAGCAAATCCTTGCCTTCGAACAAGCTAAGCGAGCGGGCGAGGTTCCTTGGCACTGCGCACCGGCAACGCACACTCCGCCATCGCGGTTTTCATTCGCCCCATCACCAGCGGCTCTCCGCCGCTGTTGCCCGCGATCAGATACTGCTTGCTCAGGTCCAGCGCCTCAAACCGTTCCGGCGTGTCGCAATAGGCCGAGAGGAACTTCACCCCGCGCGGGGTCACGGCAAACACGGGGATCGCCGTACTGACCTGGATGATCGAGCCTGCCCCGACCACCTCCCGGACACCTCCCGACGCGCAACTCCACACCAGGTCGGCGTGGCGGCCCATCTCATCAACCCGTTGGGCGCTCGCCCCGGTGGTGCATACCACGATACAGGTGATTTCGACGCCCAGGTCCCGCTCGACCTGCCGCAGCCGGCCCAGCGATTCACCGAGGCAACCGTTGACCGTGACCGCAAGGCTTCGGAAGCCTTGCTCCGCCGCCGCCCGCGCCCCGCCGGCCTGGTCAATCGCCGCCGTGTCGGCAAACGGAACGATGGCACCGTGTGCTCGAAGGCGGGCAATCGTCGCGGCGATGGGCGACGTGTAAAACAAGCCGTTCATCCGCGCCCCGATGCCCTGCACCAGGTCGGGCCGGGCGGCGACCACCGTGCCAGCCCCGTCGCAGACCGTGACGGTCGCATCGATCACGCCCCGTTCCATCGCCGCCATCATCATTTCGGATGCCCCGAAAGGTACGGCGATGTCCGAACGGCTCAATTCGCGCCGGTCGGTAAAGTGCCCGAACCGGCGAATCTTCTCGGCGGTCATCTCACGAATCATCTGCTCCAGCTCATCGCGTCCCGCGGCCCCGCCGGGGTTGTCATAGAGCAGGCTGACCAGCGGGCAGTATTCGAGGCGTGGCGGCGTAACGCCCACCACCTGCCCGTGCGAGACCGCCACAAAGGCGTGCATCATCCGGCAGATATGCAAGTCGTCGCCCGGCTTGGGATGCACCCCCAGTTCGTCAAATACGGCTTCGATGTGCATGGCACCTCCTTGCCTTCCAGCATAGCACAACGCCCAGGGCCTTGCCAGCTTCAACTGGGAGAGAGGCCCACGGAGGACCTTACAGGATAAGACGTGGAGAGAGGATGAGCCGCCCTGCCCTGCGTCGACGACGAGGTTACGGCAGCGAGGCGCCGAGCGGCAGATGGGTCAGCCCGGTGGGGACGGTCGTTCGCACCGCGATAATCAGGCCGGACCATTGGCTCTCGAATTCCCGGCGGCTGATGAGGCGCTTGCCGTAAGCCGGGTCGCCGAGGATCAGGAC
>CAZBCO010000085.1:0-3661 GCA_964490295.1 uncultured Planctomycetota bacterium | reverse complement strand
TTAAAACGTAGCACGGCTGTCCCAGCCGTGATTCAAAATCAGGAGGCACGGGCCTCGGCCCGTGCGACCTGTTGGAATCACGGGCGGGACGCCCGTGCCACGGAAAAGCCCATCCCCCGTTCTCCACTCTCCCATGCTCCCGCGCTCCCATGCCCCCGCGCTCCCATGCCCCCATGCCCCCACGCTCCCATGCTCCCGCGCTCCCACGCTCCCATGCTATCATGCTCCCATGCCCCCATGCTCCCATGCTTCCCATGCCCAATAACCCATTTCGTTTCATCCTGCGGATTGAATCCGCCGGGTCAGTCCCCTATAATTCAATTGGGCGATTATGCCCCGGTTGCGAGAAAGGCTTATAGTGTCCAACGTCGACATGCTGTTCATCCAGATGGCCGAGGCCAAGGGGTACCTGGAGCCGGAGCACGCGGAGGAGGCCCTGACCCTTCAGCGCCGCCAGGCGGCGTCCGGCGAACGGCACCCGATACGCGATATCGTGCTGGACCGGGGCTGGATGACGGACGAGCAGGTCGCCGAGATCAACGGGCAAATCACCGGCGGCTGGGAGAAGACCGGCAAGATCGAGGGGTACAAGCTGCTCTCCAAAATCGGCCAGGGCGGGATGGGCGCGATCTATAAAGCCGAACGCCTGGAGACCGGGGAGCTGTGCGCCCTGAAGATCCTGCCCGGCCGGCTGGCCGAACGCGGCGACTTTGTCGAACGCTTCCTGCGCGAGGCGCGGGCCGCGCTGCGGATGCGCTCCGAACACATCGTCCGCCCGGTGGACGTCGGCATCTCCGGCGGCTATTACTACTTTGCGATGGAGTACGTGGAGGGCGAATCGGTCGATACCACCCTGTCCATCGACGGGCCGATGGCCGAGTCCAAGGCGCTGCGCATCGTCCACCAGATCGCCCTGGCGCTGGCCGATGCGGAGAAGACCGGGATGGTCCACCGGGACATCAAGCCGGGCAACATCATCGTCACCGCCGACGGCCTCGCCAAGTTAACCGACTTCGGCCTGGCCCGCGAGACCGACGACCAGTCGATGACCGAGTCGGGGATGACGCTGGGCACCCCCAACTATATGTCGCCCGAACAGGCCCGAGCGGTCAAAGCCCTGGATGTCCGTTCCGATATCTACTCGCTCGGCGTGACCTTCTACCACATGCTCACCGGGGTGCTGCCCTTCCAGGGCGAGACCTCGATGCTGACCATGCTCAAGCACCTCAACGAGCCGCCCGTGGCCCCCATCACCCGGCGGCCCGACCTCTCGCCCGGAGCCAACGCCATCTGCCTCAAGATGCTGGCCAAGGACCGGAACGACCGCTACCAACACGCCCGCGAGCTGGCCGAAGACCTCCAGCAGGTGATGGACGGCCGACCGCCTCGGCACGCGCCCCTGCCCGCAAGCGAGCCGGAGGCCGCCGAGGAACCCCAAATGCTCGACCGCTTCGCCGAGGAGGTCCGCCGACAAGACCGCATCAAGTGGGTCAAGACCGGCAGCCTCCTCTTCGCCCTGCTGCTGGTCGGGTTCGTCGCCTACCAACTGATGCCGAACGGCGGGCCGAAGCGACAGCCCATCATCCCCCCCGGCGAACGCCACGACGCCGGGCAACGCGAACGGGCCGCACGGGCCGAGCTGGACCGCGCCCGGGCCTTCGCCAAAGCACAGCCCGACCGGCTGGCGGACATCGTCGAAGCCTTCCGCAAGGTCGAGACCCATTACGCCGCCACCCAGGTCCGAGCCGAGGCCCGGAAGCTGCGGGCCGAAGCCGAGCAACAACTCGACCAGGCGGCCCGAAAAGCCCTGCAACACTGCGACGGCCAGGCCCGCGAGCTGGCGGAACAGGACCGCTTCCGCGAGGCCCTGGCGGTGTACGAGAACTTTCCCCAGGAGCTGCTGACGCCCGACGTGGCCGCACAGATCGAACGCGGACGCCAGCGGCTGAACGAGGGGGCCTGGGCGAGCTTTCGCACTTACCGGCAGAAGGCCGAGGGCTACCTCGCCGCGCGGCGGTTCGTGGCCGCCCGCAAGGCCGTCGAGCCGGCCCTCGCGTTCGGCATCTCCGGCATCGCCCGCGAGGCCCGCCAGCTCTTGAGCCGCATCGAGCAGGAGGAAGCGGCCGCGACGGCCGGGCGCACCGGCGAGGCGCTCCGCGCCTATCAGGCCGCGGCCGCCCAGGTGCGGGCCTTCATCCGGGCGGGGCGGTTCGACGCCGGGCTGGCCGAGCTGGACCGCCTGCGGCAAGCGACCGCCCTCGACGAGGTGCAGCAGATGCTCGCCCGCAGCGCCTCCACCCACCACACCGCCCGCCAGGTGTGGGACGCGGCGATGGCCGGGCTGGCGGCGGTGCCGGAAGACACGCCGATGACCGTCGGCGCCGTCTCCGGGACCTTCCGTCGCTGGGACCCCAAGACCGGGCGTATCCACCTGAACGTGCGCGGGGGCAAAACCGCCCAGGTGCCCGCCGGGCGGCTGACCTCCGCGACGCTCCGCACCCTGGCCGAGGCCGGGGCCAAGACCCCCCTGAAGCCGATCCATTACGCCGCCTTCTTCCTGGTCCGGGGCGAGTTTGCCGAGGCCGCCGCCGAGCTCCGCAAGGCCCGCGACGAAAAAATCAGCGCGATGCTGATCCAGCGCTACGAGGAACAACTGGCCCTGCTCCAGAACAGCCGCGAGGAAATCGAGGCCGAAAACCTCTACACCCAGGCCAAAGAGCTGACCGGCACGGCGGCGACCGATCACGCCCAGCGCGCCCGCACCCTCTGGGACCTGGTCAGCCGCTTCGCCCACACCCAGGTCTATACCGAACACCGCGAGGAGATCGAGACCATGCTCGAACGCTCCGAGGCGGAGAGCATCACCGTGGACACGCTGTTCGCCGTCCCGACCGCCGATGCGGGCGACGGCCTTTCCGAGCTGAAATACGACTTCTCCGACCTGGCCCACGCCGGCGACTGGCTGAGCACCTGGGAAGGCCGCACGCTGGGCCGATGGACCATCCAGCCGGTGTACGGCGAGATGTCCTGCGACCAGGGCCACGTCTATTTCAAGGTGCCGCTCCGGGGGAACCAGCGGATCGACCTCCAGGCCAAAGACCTGCGCACCGCGTCGATCCGGCTGGCGATGCCCGACCCCTCCGCCTCGCCGCGAGCCGCCGGGCTGACCTTCCACTGGGAGCGCACCGCGGACGGAGCGGAATCCTCGCTGGAGCTGGCCGACAAGAAGCTCGGAGCCAGGCGGAAGATGCCGGGGTTCCAGGTGGTCGGCTCCGTGGCCCTGGCCGTCGAGCTGAAGGACGGCGTGGTCACTGCCTTTGCCGACGGCCGCGTGGTGCATCGGGAGAAGGCCGAGGCCGCGTCGGGCTACATTGTGCTGGCCGGGTTCAACCCCGGGGCGCGGCTCACCCAGGTGGTGCTGCGCTCCAAGCTCGACCGCGACGCCCTGGATCGGACCTTCGTGCAGCCGCTGCGCGCCGCCCGCCGCGAGGAGGCCCGCTGGCGGATGGCCGATTATCAGCCCCTGCTCGACCCGGACCACCCGACGGACTGGCGCCGTCATGGGCCGGCCAATGCCTGGACCGTCGCCGAGGGCTATGCCAACGCCCGCGAGGGCATCGACGGCCTGATGACCGCCGGCGACGTCAACTGGCGCGACTAC
>CAZBCO010000084.1:0-4274 GCA_964490295.1 uncultured Planctomycetota bacterium | reverse complement strand
CGGCGGGCCTGAGCGCTCTGGGCCTCTTGTCCGAGCTTATCCGCCAGGTCGCCGGCCTGAGCACCGAGCTTGGCCTGCTGCTCTTCCGACGCCGCCGGTGCCCCGCCCTGAGTGCCGGCGTTGGCTTTATCCTGCTCGGCACGAATCCGATTCAGCTCGCGGCGAAGCTGCTTGAGGGCCTCGGCCTGCTTGGCGTTTTTGTTCACTTCGGCCGCATCGCCGGCGTGCCCCTTCTGTCGTTCATGCAGCCGGTTGACATCTTCCAGAGCCTGCTTCACGTCCTCAATTACCTGGGCGAGCACCTGGTCGCTCCCGGATTCCTGACGCGCGTTCTGCAGCATTTCGAGCAGGCGCTCCAGTCCTTCGATGGCTTTCTGCTGGTTCCCGGCGGCTTGGGCGGTATTGTTCCCGGCCAGTCGGCCGGCCGCGGTCTCCATCATCGGCCTCACCTGGTCGCGGCTGGCCTGCACCTGGGCCTGGCGTACCAGCTCGGCCCGCTTCGGTTCGGTCTTTTGCAGCCGCTCATAGACGTTGAGCATATCCTGTTCGAGGTTGCGCATGTCGTCGCGGGCGGCGTTCTGGCCTCGCACCAGCAAGTTGAGAGCGGCCCGGTCGGTCGGCTTAAGGTCGTTAAGCGGAGCGCCCAGCACTTCGGGACGCGAGAAGGCGGCGGTGTCGTCCTTGAGGGTTTGTTGCCGCTGGAGCAGCTCGCGCACCGCCCGGACCAGGTTGTCGATATCCTCGTTGTGGCTCATGCCGGCCAGCACGCGGTCGAGGCGTTGGATAATATTCTGCTGGACCGAGGCCGCGTTTTGCAGGTTGTCGCGGCCTTCGCGGGCGGCGAGGTCGCGGCGGGCGTTCTTGATGAACTCCGCCGCTCTGGGGACGTTGGTCGCGGCGATGTCCTTGAGCGTGGTGGCGATGTCTTCCAGGCGCCGCCGGTCGGCGAAGCTGCCGATGCGGTTGTCGCGCATCCGATCGCGTATCTGCCCCACCCCCTCGGCGACGCGCTCAATGCTGCGGCCCAGCTCGCGCTGAACGTTCTCGCTGTCGGCGGCCGCGCTGCGGTCGTCGTTGGTCAGAGGCTGGCCCTCAGCGATTTTACGGAGCATCTCCTCGATGCGGCGGCGGTCCTGCTCCTGGCGCAGTTTGTTCCGCCTGACCTCCTCGCGCAGGGCGAAGAGCTGGCGGTCGAGCTCGCCGGCCAGCTCGGCGGAGGAGACAATCCGGATGTAGTATTCATCGGACCGCCCGACCTGACGCTGCCCCTCGCCGGCTTCCGGAAAGACATCGCGGAAGTCGTCGGCCTCGATGCGATAGGAAAGGGTCTGCCCCTCCTGAACGCCCAACTCGGACATGTCCCACGCATGAGTAATGGTCGCCTCACGGGCCTTGGGTTCGGCCAGGGCCAGCGGCGTGGTCTGGGGGGCTTCCTTCGGGCCGGTGGCGAAATGAATCCACGCGCTGCGCAGCGCGAGGTCGTCGCGCAGGTCGACTTCCAGAGGGACGATGGCGTAGCGTGTGCATCGTGTGTTGCTGCCGGGCTTCACCAGCTTGACCTGGGGCGGACGGTCTTCGATGACATAGATTTCATAGGTGCGCGGCGAGCGATTGCTCAGGCCGGCCTCGTCGGTAAACCGAATCTGAAAGCGGCGCATACCCTTGGCGAGCGTGAACTCACCGGCGTGTGTCGCTCCGGGCGTGTCCTTCGGCTCGCGCGGTCGCATCAGCACCGAACCGGTCGGATCGATGACAATCCGGGTGCTGTCCGGCTTCAGCGGGCGGCTGGCCTGAATTTCGACCTTGACCCGCGTCCCCTCAAAGGCCCGCACCTCGGTCAACGAGGCGTTCGGGGGTTCCGCGGCCTGGCCGGTGTAGCTGGGGTAAGTCAGCGAGAGCCAGACGGTATCGACGCGCGGCAGCTCGACGACGCGAACACTGACGCTCTTGCTGCGCACCTTGCCGGCCCGGGCCGCGAGGGTCATGGCCTCGGGCACGTCTTTGAAATAGGCCTGATAGGTGTTCCCCTCAGCGCGGCGCATCTGGCGCGATTCGCGGCGGCCGGAAGCAAACTGGACATCGACCCAGACGGTCTTGGGCGGCGTCCACAGCGAGCGTCCCCGGGCATTCCGGGCGTGAACCACCACGGCGACCTGCTCACCCTTGGGCACCGAGACCTCGCGCTGGTCGGAGCCGGCCACGGTCAGCGTCAGTTGCGTATCGCGCGGCCATTCGGCGGGGCCGTAGGGATGCAGGAATCGGGCGGCGAAAATCCCGACCGATTGGGGGGCGGCCAGGCACAAGGCCAGGGCCAGCCCGGCGGATGCCACCGCCCCAAGAGCCATCCGGTGGATTTTCCGGGCACGCGGCACCCGGTGCGGGTCGATCCCCTCGGCGGCGGCGTTGGCGTCGCCCAGAACGGCCCGAACCAGGGCGTCCGAGGCCGGGCCAGGGTCTTTGGCCAACTGAACCGCGCTGACCATCCGGTCGGCAAGCTCCGGGAACCGCCGCTCGAACAGCAGGGCGATCTGATCGTCGGGCATGGCCACCATCGCGGGCAGCACCAGATAGCGCCACACAGCACACAGCACCGCGGCCAGCCCCCCCAGCCCCAACATCAGCCGCCAGTCCGATTCCAGGTGGAAGGTCCAATCGAGCACCAGGCCGAACGCGGCCAAGCCCAACCCGATGAGCAAGACGCGAGCCAGACCGGACAGCAGAGCCAACTGCCGGAGTTCCTTCCGAAGTGCCCGAATCTTGTTCTGTACGCCTGTGATTGCCATCGGTCAGCCTGCCCTCGGTTCACCACTATGTATAAGACGCATGTCGCGGTGCCGTTGTTGCAGAAAAATTATGCCGCTTTCCGCTCCCGCATTACCTCTGGAAGATGGGAAGATAATTAAAGGGCACCTGAAGCACCAAGGCCCCCATCGCCGCCGCGTAGGTCTCGCCAACGTGCGACGACCAACTGCCGTTCGCCAACTGCGAGCGCAGCAGCTCGTCTCGGATTTTGGGATACCAGAACTCCCAGTGCTTTCCGCCGGCCTGATACATCGCCTGGGCGGCGTAGTAGTGGCCGTAGAAATAGTGGCCGTATTGCCCCTGGCCGCGCTGGGCCGCAAAGAACTTCTTCAAATACTCCACCCCCTTCTTGGCTTCGGGCAGGTCGTAGAGTCCGGCCCCGTAAAGCGTGGTCACGCCGGCACCGGTCAGGGCAAAGGACGAGCCGCTGGAGTCCAGCGTATAGCGAAACCCGCCGTCCGGATTCGCGCTTTTGCGGGTGTAAGCCACGGCCCGGTCAATGGTCTTCTTGGCGACCTGAATCCCGGCGTTGTTCGCGGCTCGCAGGGCCATCATCTGGCAAATGGTCACCGAGAGGTCGGAATTGCCGTAGGGAGCGGGGTCATACCTCCAGCCGCCGTCGGGCTTCTGGCTGCGCACGATGCATCGGATCGCCAGCGTCAGCTTTTTCCGGAGCGCGTCGGAGGGCATCATTCCGTAAGCCTCGGCCAGGGCCAGCGTGGCAAACCCGTGCCCGTACATCTGCCCGTGCCCGCTGCCGCCGATATAGCCGGTGTTGGGATCGACGCTCCGCATCAGAAAATTAATCGCCCGTTCGACCTGCTTGCCGTATTTCCCGCGGCCGGGGGTGTTGCCCTGGGCCATCATCGCCATGGCGGCCACCCCGGTGATCGCCGGGTGGCGACCGTACTGGCTGGACCCCCACGAGCCGTCCGGGTTCTGCGTCGTCCGCAGGAACCGGAGCGCTTTATCAATGGCCCGGATGGTTTCCGGCGTGACCATCTCCGCGTTAGTGGCCGCCGGAGCCAGCGGAGCCCACAGCACCAGAATAATAAAAAATCCGGATAGCGTTCGTCGTGCCGTCATTGCCTTACCTCAATAGCCCTACCTTCATTGTACGTATTTCCGAACCCGATGCAATGTTGCAGCCAGGCCAACGGCATTCGGAGAATAATACGGCTCTTGCCGACGGCCTGGGATTTTTTACGAGACACATCGGGTTCCGGCAATACCCCCAATATCGCCTTGCTTCTCGGCGATACCAGGGGTTATAATCAGGCCGTATCAAGCCTCAGGAGGAACCGGCCATTTCACATCCAAGCCACCGATTCCGGCACCGATTACGCGAGGAGCTCGCCCAGTGGCGACGCGAAGGGCTGGTCGATGAGCGTACCGCTTCGGCCCTGTCGGAACGGTATCGCCTGGGCAGCCTGGGAGCCGAGGCCCAGAGCCTGCTGCTGACGACCGCCCTG
>CAZBCO010000083.1:0-3513 GCA_964490295.1 uncultured Planctomycetota bacterium | reverse complement strand
CGCCTCATCGGTCGTCGGCTCGGCTTTGGCCTGCAATTCCTGCCATTCCTTCTTCAGCCCGTCGAACGCATCCTGGGCGGCCTCGACCGTCCAGTCCTTTGCATCGGCCAGGGCCTCGCCGGTAGCTTCCGCGGCATCGTCCAGGGCCTTGCCGGTGGCTTCCGCGGCCTCTTTGACCTCCGGCTTGGGCGTCTTGGCCGTATCCGAGGCCTTGTCGCACGAGACCATACCGATTGCCAACGCTGACACGCATGCCAACATAATCCAATATCTGCTCATAACCATCCTCACTTTCTATAACGCCAGGGGCGGTTTCAGCCGGTGCCTACTTGGGACGTCTGCCGCGCACCAGGGAAACCACAAACAGCACCAGGAAAATGATGAATAAGACTTGCGCGACCCAACTCGCCGTGCCGGCGACGCCGGTAAAACCGAGGAGGCCGGCCACGATGGCCACGATCAGAAAAATAACGGCGTAATACAGCATCGCAGTACTCCTTAATTCAAGTTGCCCTTGGCCCGCGCAACAGGCCCACCAGGCCGACAACGGACAGCACGGCCCCGCCGATCAGCATCCAGACCGCCTTGTCGGTAGGCGAGCCGGTGAAGAAATTGGAGAGGTCCGAACTCAGAGAGTCCGCGGCGCTGACCCCGAAGATCAGGAGCAGGATGCCCCCGACGAGAAGCGCCAGAGATATTCCTCTGCCCATCACATACCCTCCTTTCTGGTTTCTCCCCATCTATTTCGCCGCCGAGCTTTTTGCCGCGTCGCCTTTCTCGACGCTCAGATTGCCGGCCGGCACCGCTTCGGCCAGTTCAGCCGCAATCCGCATGCCTCTCGGTCCGATCTGCCCAGCCCTGACTTTCAGGCTCCGGCATGGGATCGGCCCATGCACGAATAAGCCGATAGGTGCTTTCCGGCAGGAACAGGGTCTCGTCCTTCTGGAGCGAACACACCAGCGTCCCGTCGGCTTCCGCGATATACTTGACCACGACTTTACAGGCGGGCACTTCATTGTGTTCATGAAGCAATTCAATCTCCATCAACATAGGCATGGTCGCCATGTCCAGTCCCCCTCCTCCGGCTTCAGCGCCGGAGCGCCAAGCTTCGTAATCCACATACCCCCTTACCACTACCGCCCCGTTGGACGCGATACCAGCAGAGCCGATGCCAATCGTGCGCGTATAGTAAATCGAGTGCGATTCGGTGACCATCGTAGCCGCCCCGATAATCATGTAGTATTCTCAGGGCTTATTTTGTCGTGGCTGGCACTACAACCGGGGTTCCCCAAGAGCACGGCTCGAACGCCGCGGGGGTTGACTCCTCCCACCCGCAACGGGGAGCATCAGGCCGGGGACTGGCACCCCGCTGCCTGTCCTGTTTTCTGCCTATCCCGTTTATCCTGTAAATCCCGTCGAAAACTCCCCCTGCCTATGCCCATGATATCGGCATCCAACGGCTTCCTCCCCCAGCCGCAACGCGGCGATACATTATAGGCCGGTGGCGTCAGCCCCGGTACAACGGGACGCCGCGCGAGGAGCCCCGTAGGGGCGGCACATCCTTCTTCCCCAGCCGCAACGCGGCGACATACTATAGCCAGGGGCAACGCCTCTGGAACGATGCCGAACCATCGCCCAAGCCCTGAAGGGGCGGAATAGGCGCCCGCCATCCGATGTCTATTTCGCCCCTACAGGGCTGATGTGGCTTGGCCGATGATGACCTGGGGCGTTGCCCACAGGCTGGGAGTATCACGCCGCGTTGCGCTTCCCAATGTGGCACGGGCGTCCCGCCCGTGATTACAATCCGGATGGGCACGGGCCAGCCGCCCGTGCCGCACCTTTTTTATTCACGGCTGGGACAGCCGTGCTACGTTTTAATCGCGGGCAGGATGCCCGCGTCACGTTTTGAGCACGAGTACGAGCACGAGCACGAGGCAGGAGGATTGGTCGATAGCTGACAGCTTCTTCGATCACGAGGGAATCCCACGCGCCCATGCTCCCGTGCCCCCATGCGCCCACACCCTATGTCTTCTTGACCCTTCGCCGGGCCGGGAGTGTGCCGCCCCGCGCGGCTCAATGAGAGAGGGAGACGCGCGGCCAGGACGGCCGCGCCTCCGCGCCGGGCGGCTGGCCGCTCGACGCGTTGACACCGGCCATTCTCGCTCTATAATCTCCGCGCGCCGTTCATCCTCTTGGAAAAGGAGATACAGATGTCGAAGGCCCGCAACGCAGAGCGTCTTGGCTGGTGGCAGGAAGCCCGGTTTGGGATGTTTGTTCACTGGGGGCTGTATTCGCAGCTTGGCCGCCACGAGTGGGTGATGAATCGCGAGCGCATTCCGGTGGCCGAGTATGAACAACTGGCCGACACCTGGGAGGTCAAGCCTCGCCCGGCACGCGAATGGGCGCGGCTCGCCAAACAGGCGGGCATGAAATATATGGTGATGACCACCAAACACCACGAGGGCTTCTGCCTGTGGGACTCGAAGCTGACCGACTTCAACGCGGTGCAGCGCGGGCCGAAGCGCGACCTGGTCGCCGAGTTCGTCGAGGCCTGCCGCGAGTTCGACCTGCGCATCGGCTTCTATCATTCGCTGATGGACTGGCATCATCCCGACGGGGCGACCTGCGCCCAGGACGAGGCCGCCCGGCGGCGCTTCGTGGATTACATCCGGGGCTGCGCCCGCGAGCTTTGCACCAACTACGGCAAGATCGATATCTTCTGGCACGACGTCTCCTGGCCGCTGACCAGCCCCGAAGCCTGGGAGAGCCGCAAGCTCAACGGGATGATTCGACGTCTGCAACCCGGCATCCTCATCAACAACCGGGCGCAGACCGACGAGGATTTCGGCACCCCCGAAGAGACGGTGCGGGCCGAGAAGCCGGGCCGCGCCTGGGAGGCCTGCATGACCTTCAACGGCTCCTGGGGCTACATGCCCGCCGCGGTCGATTGGCAGTCGGAACGCAGCGTCATCAGCATGCTGCGCACCGCGACCGCGGGGAACGGCAACCTGCTCTTGAATATCGGCCCGGCGCCCGACGGCTCGGTCCCGCCGGAAGCGGTCGAGCGGCTCAAGCCCGTCGGCAAGTGGCTCCGGAAGCACGGCGAAGCGGTTTACGGCGAGGTGAATCGCATTGACGGCGCTCTGGACACCTGGCCGGTGACCGGGAAGTGGACGCTGAAGGGCAAGACCGCCTATTACTGGTGCGACCGCTGGCCCGGAATCAATCCGGCAAGCTCGTGGCGCTACGTCAGCGGCGGCAAGCTGAAGCAGAGCAACGCCCCCGGCACCGAGCTGGCCATCGGCGGCATCAAGACCAAGCTGCTCAAGGCCTCGTTGCTCGCCGGCGGCAAGCCGATCCGGTTCGAGCAGTTGGATGACCGCGTGGTGCTCTACGGCCTGCCTGCGAAATGCCCCGACACCATCGCGGGCGTGGCCGTGCTCAAGCTCGAGTTCAAGAGCGAGCCGCGACAGGTTCTGGGCATGGGCTGCGTCGTCCTCTAAAACCGGCGGG
>CAZBCO010000082.1:0-4082 GCA_964490295.1 uncultured Planctomycetota bacterium | reverse complement strand
ATGCCCAGCGTCTCGACCACGGCCCGGACGATGGGTTTGAAGATGTCGATTTCAAAGTCGGAGACCACGCCCTGCATCACCGCGGCGGTGCGTTCGAGGCCCATCCCGGTGTCGATGTTCTGCATCGACAGCGGCGACAGCTCGCCGGGGCGTTCGCCCTTCTCGAATTGTTGCAGCACCAGGTTCCAGATTTCGACGTGGCGCTTGCATTCGCAGGTGATGTCGCATTTCGCGGGGTCGGGGCAGTGCGGCTGCAGGCCCATGTCGTAGAAGATTTCGGTGCAGGGGCCGCAGAGCGTGCCGGCGGACGACTTGCTGGGCGCGTCGGCGGGCCAGAAGTTGTCGTGCTCGCCCAGCCGATAAATCCGCTCCGGCGCCACGCCGATCAGGTCTTTCCAGTAGCCGTAGGACTCGTCGTCGTCCTGATAAACCGAGACGGAGAGTTTGTCGGGGTCTATCTTGAGCGTACCGACGCAAAACTCCCAGGCGAACTCGATGGCGCCCTTCTTGAAATAGTCGCCGAACGAGAAGTTGCCGAGCATCTCGAAGAAGCTGTGGTGGCAGGGGGTGCGGCCCACCTCGTCGATGTCGTCGGCTCGGAAGCACTTCTGGCAGGTGGTGGCCCGGCGGACGGTGAGGTTCTTGCCGAGGAACTGGTCTTTGAACTGGTTCATCCCCGCGCCGGTGAAGAGCAGCGTGGGGTCGTGTTCGGGCACCAGCGAATCGCTGGGCAGGATACGATGGCCGCGTTCCTCAAAGAACTTCAGAAAGGCGTTTCGGACTTCCGAGGTGTTCATCTTTTAAAAGGGGGCACAGGGCCGGTCGGCCCCATGCCCCACGGGTCTCCTTATGCTTTTGCTTCTTCGGCGGCCTCTTCTTTGACCGCGTCGTCTTTAATCAACCCCTTGGCGATGAAGACCTTATGAGCGATCTCGTCACAGAGGGCACGGTTGTCTTTGAGGAACTGGCGGGCGTTCTCCTTGCCCTGGCCCAGGCGGTCTTCGCCGTAGGAGAACCAGGTGCCGGAGCGGCTGATGATGCCCAGCGCCTCGGCCAGGTCGATCACGTCGCCCTCGCGGGAGATGCCCTCGCCGAAGAGGATATCGAACTCGACCCGCTTGAACGGCGGGGCGACCTTGTTCTTGACCACGGTGACGCGCGTGCGGTTGCCGACCACCTCGTCGCCCTGCTTCAGCCGCCCGATGCGGCGCATGTCGAGGCGCATCGAGGCGTAGAACTTGAGGGCGTTGCCGCCGGGCGTGGTCTCCGGGTTGCCGAACATCACGCCGATCTTCATCCGAATCTGGTTGGTGAAGACCATCGCGGTCTGGCTCTTGCTGATCACGCCGGAGAGCTTGCGCATCGCCTGGGACATCAGCCGGGCCTGAAGGCCGACGTGGGTATCGCCCATCTCGCCGTCGATCTCGGCACGGGGCACCAGCGCGGCCACACTGTCCACCACGATCACATCCACCGCGTTGCTGCGGATGAGCTGCTCGGCCATATCCAGGGCCTGCTCGCCGGAGTCCGGCTGGGCGACCAGCAGCGTGTTGATGTCCACGCCCACCGCCTTGGCATAGCCGGGGTCCAGAGCGTGCTCGGTGTCGATGAACGCGGCGGTGCCGCCCGCCTTCTGGGCGTTGCCCATCACGTGGTAGCAGAGCGTGGTCTTGCCGGAGGATTCCGGGCCGAAAATCTCGGTGATCCGCCCGCGGGGGATGCCCCCCACGCCGGTGGCAATGTCCAGCGAGGCCGAGCCGGTGCTGATGCTGGGGACGCTGACCCGGTTGTCGGAGCCGAGCATCATAATCGCGCCCTTGCCGAACTGCTTCTCGATCTCCTGCACGGCGCGCTCCAGAGCCTTCTCCTTCTGCGTGCCCGCCGCGGGCATCGTGCTCTTTTCCACGGACTTCTTCTTCGCCATACCCACACCTTCCTTTCCGGGCTGATCGCCCGAGAATGGTGGTTCGGTTATCAGAAGGCCCCCTCACACGAGGGTCTGTTTCGCCACCTTGTGATACACCGCACCCTGCGGTGTTAACTCGCTTCGATACAACATCACGGCTTCCACGCGGCAGGCCCCGAACACCGCCGAGCGTTGCCGCTCGACCGCCGCCGCCAGCTCGCCCGCCCCGCGGGGCGATTTCACCCGCCCCAGCGTCACGTGCGGCACAAACCGCCGCTCGGCCTCGAACCCCAGCGGCACCAGCCGCTGCTCCAGCGCCGCGTGCAGCCGAAGGATCGCCTCGGCCCCCTGGCCCACGCCCGCCCAGACCACGCGCGGCAGGCCGTTCGGCGGGAAGCAACCCAGGCCCTCAATCCGGCAGGCGAACGGCTCGAAGCCCTCGGCCGCCCCGGCCATTGCCGCGGCCACCGCGTCGGCCTGGGCGGTGTCGATCTCGCCCAGGAACTGCATTGTCAGGTGCAGGTTCGCAGGCTCCACCCACTTGACCCTGGCCGGCGTCCGCCCCAGCGTCTGCTGCATCCGGGCCAGCTCCGCCCGGACCGCGTCGTTCACCGCGATGGCCAGAAAGGCGCGCATCGTCTAGTCCCAGGAGATCATCTCGGCGAAGCGGGCGCGGCGCACCTCGATGTCTTCAAGCGTCAGCGTCTGGAGCCGCGCCACGCTGAAATCTTCGATGCAGAACGAGGCGATGACCGTGCCGTAGGAGGCCGCGGTCTTGAGCGTCTCGAAATCCGTCTGCCCGGCCTTCGCCAGATAGCCGATCATTCCGCCGCCGAAGCAATCGCCCGCGCCGGTCGGGTCGTTCACCTTCTCGGTCAGCCAGGCGGGGATGACGAACGGCCGCCCGTCGCTGACCAGCACCGCCCCGTGCTCGCCCTTCTTGATGATCACCGTCTTCGGCCCCATCGCCGTCATCTTCCGGGCCGCGGTCAGCAGGTTCGTCTCGCCGGTCAGCAGCCGCGCCTCCTCGTCGTTCAGCAGCAGGCCGTCGACCTGCTTCAACACGTCGAGCAGCGCCTCGGTCGCGTTGGCAATCCACAGGTTCATCGTATCGAGGAACACCAGCTTGCGGCGGTCGAGCTGTTCCAGCACCGCCCGCTGAGCCTCCGGAGCGCCGTTGGCCAGAAACACATACTCCGCGTCGCGGAAGGCTTCCGGCACGGTGGTGTCGTAGTCGCCGAACACGTTGAGTTCCACCGATTCGGTGGTGCGTTCGAGGAAGTCCTCGGAGTACCGCCCGGTCCAGCGGAAGGTCTTGCCGCCGGGGACCACCTGCAGGCCGGCGGTATCGATATTATGCTCGGCCATCGCGTCGAGGTGCTTCCGGGGCATGTCCTCGCCCACCGGGCTGATCAGCCCGACGCGGTTGAAGAAGCTGGCGGCATAGGAGCAATACGTCGCCGAGCCGCCCAACACCTCCGCCGCCTCGCCCGTCGAGGTCTTCACCGTATCCAACGCCACCGAGCCAACCACCAGCACCGACATAAGCTCTCCGTCAACGTAGTTTCAAGAGTCATCAGGTATACCAGACCGCACCCGCCCGGTCAAGGCGCACTTGCGGAGAATCGGCAGAAGGGGGGGCATGGGAGCGCGGGGGCGTGGGGGTGCGGGAGCGTGGGAGCATGGGAGCATGGGCGCGAGGGTTACCTCGTGTTCATGCTCATACTCGTGCTCTTGCTCGAAAGGAAGCCTTTTTTGACGGGATGAACCGGATGAACAGGATGCCGGATTTTCCCTATCCCGTAAATCCCGTCGAAAACTTCTTGCTTCCCCCAGCCAGCCGCAACGCGGCGATAGGCATTGCCCCTTGGAGCCGTGAAGCGGCGATACATTGTAGGCCGGGGCGTCAGCCCCGGTACAACGGGACGCCACGCGGAGAGTCCCGGAGGGGCGGCACAGCCGGGTTATCCGTCGCCGTCTCCGTGTACCGCCCCTACGGGGCTTGGCCGATGCTGTGGACGGATTCCCGGCCCTGACGGGCCGGGCTAAAATGGGTCGGCCCTACGGGCCTTGGGATCGAAGGGGTAATGGGCCAGATCCCAAGGCCTTGGGCTCGAAGGGGTAAACGTTTTTTGACGGGATGAACAGGAGGCACGGGCCGGACGCCCGTGCGACC
>CAZBCO010000081.1:0-10728 GCA_964490295.1 uncultured Planctomycetota bacterium | reverse complement strand
GTCCTCGCCGAGTTCGAGTGCCCAGCCGCGCATCATGTGCAGCTCGCCCGCCTTGGTGGCGTTGTAGGCCGAGTTGGCCTTGGAGGCTTCGAGGCCGCTTTTCGAGGAGATCATCACCATCGCCCCGCCGTGTCCCTGGGCTTGCATCAGGCGAGCTCCCTCGCGCGCCACCAGGAGGTAGCCGGTCAGGTTAATCTCCAGGGCAAGCCGCCATTTGTCGACGGGCATATCCACCAAGGGATACGGCGGTGCGATGCCCGCGGCACACACCACGATGTCCACGCCGCCCCAATGCTCGACTACCTGGTCGAAGGCCTGAGCCACCGCTAACTCGTCGGTCACGTTCATGTGGACTGGCATGGTGCGGGCCGACTCGCCGGTGGCCTGCGTCACCTCGGCAAGGCCCGCGTCATCAATGTCACAGAAGGCCACGGACGCCCCGGCCTGAACCAGGCCCAGCGCGATGCCAAGCCCCAGGCCCGACGCCGCGCCGGTGACCACCGCGACCTTGCCGCTGAGCCGAGTCGCCCCGCCGCCCAGCAGCTTCGCGCGGTAGTGCTCGGCTTCCCAGTTGATAATGAACTCGGCGGCCGCGCGGGCCAGATTCCGGGCACGCTTGCGTCCGTTGGCCAGGCGAATGGTCTTCGCCGCGCCGGCGGCAACGGCCTCGATAACCGCCAGCTTCCCCGGCTCATCCGCCATCAGGAACACGCCGACATCCTGCACCAGCATCACACGCGGCGGGGACGGCTCCTCCAGCGCTCGGGCCAGCATCGGACCGACTTGGAGAATATTCTCGGCGTAAATCGCGTGGGCGCCGGTATAAACAATCTGATCGGGCGACAAGGCCCCCTGAGCCAGCACCGTGGCGATTTGGGCATCGACGACGGCATTCAGTAATTCGGGGTCGCGTGATCGCCGGACGAAGACCGGGTTCAGGCCCTTTTCGTGAACCGTGCGGCGCACCCAGGCCATCACCTTGCGCACATCAGCGGAATCGACGTCGGGAGGAGCGTTCAAGCCGGGAGCGGTCTCCTCAAAATACCGCTCGCAGCGCTGGTACCAGGCATCGTGCAATGCAAGGGCCTGGTCGGCGCTGTCGGCGGAGACGAAGATGCCGTGGTTTTCGAGCAGCAGCACCTGCGGGGTGGAGCCGTGTTGCTGCCGATAGGCATCCACCGCCGCCTTGACCTTCGTGGCCAAGGTATAGCCGGGGTCGGTATAGGGCACCCAAAGCGGGGGCGGCTCGTCCGGGGAAGCCAACTCGTTCATCGCTTCCTCGCCAGGCCCACAGGTCAGCGCGTTAATCGCCACCGGGTGGGTGTGAACCACGACCGTGCCCAACAGAGCGTGCAGAGCGCTCTCGACCGACGGCCGTGTTCCCGGCCCACCGACCACCGCGGAGCCTTGGTACTCCAGCACGCGGGCTTCCCTTTGGTCCACCTCCAACGCGGCCCAGTCCGACTGGTCGAAGATAGCCCGCAGACGGGCGAGGTCCATCTCCGTCCAGCCGACCTCTTCGCTCATCTCGCCAAGCGACGTACCGCTGGCCTTGATGGCCATCGTTTTGCCGTCGGGGGATTTGACCGAGGTATTCCCTCCGCCGCCCTGAACATATTCCGGGCGACCACCCACCGCACGAGAGACCGCAATGAGACTCTTCAAAGCATCAACGTTCATTGGATAGCTCCCTACTCGCAATCGACCACGATCTTGATGCCCTGTCCGGCTTCGACGGCCTCGAACGCCTTGACGATGTCGTCCAGCTTGAAGACGTGCGAGACGAACTGGTCGGCGGGCAGGTCGCCCCGGGCCACCATCTCGGCCGCCTCACGATAGTGCTTGAGGTTCGAGGCGAAGGCCCCGAACACCGAGATTTCATTGTAATGCAGGTGGTTGGTATCAATCGGCAGAATGGGGTCGTCCTTGGGAATACCCGCGAAGAACGAGACGCGGGCCTTCTTGCGGGCCAGCTTCAAGGCGAAGTCCTGCACCGCCTTGACCGAACAGGCGGTAATCACGATGTCGAACTTTTCGCCGCCGCCCGCTTCCAGAATCTGATCGACCACGCCCTCGGAGCCGGTCTGCACCGGGATGCCGAGGTTCATCTCCTTGACATAGGCCAGCCGCTCGGCAGAGACATCGGCGACCAGCACCGGGTCGCAGCCCTTGGCCTTGAGCGCCCCGGCGTGCATCAGGCCGATCGGGCCGGCCCCGAAGACCACGGCACGGTCGCCCGGCTGGGCGCTCAGGTATTCCTGCCCGTTGAGCACGCAGGAGAGCGGCTCGATCAGCGCGGCATGGCTGGGGTTCATCTCCTGAGGAATAGGAATCACGTTGCCTTGCGCGACGGCACGGGCGGGGATTTTCATATACTCCGCGAACCCGCCGGCGTGGTCGTACCCCAAGGCGGTGAAATCTTCGCAAAGGTTATACTGCTCCCGGCGACAATAGATACACTTGCCGCAGCCCACCACCGTGGCGACGATGACCTTGGTGCCCAACGCCGGGCCGTCCACGCCCTCGCCAAGCTGGTGAACCGTGCCGACGATCTCGTGGCCGGTGATGGTCGGCGGGACAACGTTCTTCTGACCGTGCAGATAGATGCGCTTATCGGTCCCGCAGACCGCGCAGCGCAACACGCGCACCAGCACCTCGCCCGGCCCTGCGACGGGAGCGGGCACCTCTTCCACACGCATGTCTCGAATTCCGTGATAAACGGCTGCTTTCATTGCATCCCTTTCCAATAGGCGGTCATCTGCCGCATCCTTACTTCATTTCATCACTCACGAGGCCCATTCCAAGTCCAGCTTGCGATGTTGGCTCACGCAATCTTGCAGGTAGAGGTTGATCAGGCTTTGGTAGGGTATGCCCGTCTCCTCGGCCATCGCTTTGAAGTACTCGATCACGTCGGGCCGAATACGCAACGTGACTTGCTTCTTAAGCTGTCTTGCATGAGGATTGCGCCGCGACTTCATTTTGGAGAGATCGTATTCAGCTTTCATTGCATGGCCTCCGATAGTACTTCGCCTCGTTCTTCGTGGCCTTTCGAGCCGAGATAATCCGGATCGCGGGTTCCCCCGCCCGGTAGCAATAGCAAACCAAGAGCAAGCGAAGACCGGTACTAAGCCCTAATAACAAAAACCTGTCTTCCCATTCCGAGTTCTCGTCATCGTAGAACTCCACGGCCCATTCGTCGCAGAAGACAGTGGCCGCCTCCTCGAAGGAGACCCCGTGCTTCCGGCGGTTGCCATCAGCCTTCTCCAGGCTCCAATCGAAGTGCCGACTCGGCATAACTACAATGTACCTACATTCCGAGATGGTGTCAAGCGTGGCGCCCTATACCGATCATCCCTATCCCTGCCGCACCATGGCGAGGAGCGGGCGCACATCGGTGAGGAAGGCGTCGGTCAAAATCGCATCGGCGGTGCTGGGATCGCAGGCATCCTGAGCCTTTTTCAGGGCTTTCCAATCGACCAGCAAGGCCTTGGCGTAAGCCGTCTCGATGTTGACGGTCGATTCGACCATCTCTTCGAGCGGCTCCTTCACGTTATGGCTCTGGTCGATCATGAAGGCCACGTTGTTGACCTTGTGATAGCCACGCTGCTCGCCTTCCACCAAGGTACACATAATACGGAAAATCTGGGCGGGGTGCAGGCTGCCGGTGGCCAGATCGTCGTCGGCATAATAGCTGTCGTTGAAGTGGAAGCCGCCGAGGTCGCCTTCGCGCACCAGGTGGGCGATGATCTGTTCGACGTTGATGCCGTGGGCGTGGTGGCCAAGGTCCACCAACACCTTGGCCTGCGAGCCGAGCATCCGGCAAAGCGACCGGCTGCGGGCGTAGTCCTGAATCGCCGTGGAGTAGAAGCCCGGCTCGAACAGCTTGTATTCAATCAGCATCTTCTCGCCCTTGTTCAGGGCTTTGTAGATGGCCTTGCAGGAAGCATCCAGCCGGTCGGCCTGGTCGAACATGCTCATCTGACCCGGCGAGTTGGTTCCGTCCGGCAGCCAGAGCACAATGGTGTCGGCCTTGAGCCGGCGCATAATTTTAATGCAATCTATCCCATGCTGGACAGAGGCTTTACGCACATCGGCCAACGGATTGGTCAGGGAGCCAAAGCGAAGGCGAGCGTCCAGCGGGCCTTGGGATCGCATGTCGAACAGGTTGAGGTTGATCGTGCCCGGTTTGACCGCGGCCTTCTTGAGCCACCCGGCGAGGGAACGAATCTCCTTGACCGTGGTGCCGTCCCATGGGAAGTGCAGAGCCACGGTCGAGCCTTTACCGGTGCGGCGATGGAACTCGCCCGCGGCAGCAATCCGCCCGGCCACGGTGTGCGGCACATCGTCCGAACGATACCCCGCGAACCGTGTCCCGCCGCGCCCGAAGCCCCAGCTCGGTACTTCGATGGGCAGCGAGGCCACCCGCTCGGTCACCCGGTCCACCGTCTTTTTCCCCAGCGTCTCGACCAACAGATCGAAGGCCTTATTCTGATTGTCGCTCATCGGTATCCTCCTTGGTTCCTCCCCGTTCATCCGGGGCATATTGTCAGATATTGGGCGGTATGTCAAGATGAGGATGTAAGATTCGAGCGAATTCAGGCCCCGGCAAGCCATTCGTCGCGGGTGATCGAGAGCATCAGCAGGTCGTACCACTCCTGGCGCTTTTCGAGATAGGCGTATTTTCGGAGCGTGCCTTCGAGCTTGAACCCGGCCTTTTCGGCCACCCGGGCGGAGGCTCCGTTACGCGAGTCGATGGTCAGTTGGCAGCGTATCAAATTGCAGCGTTCAAACCCGCAGCCCACGGCGGCCACCATCGCCTCGGTCATATAGCCTCGGTTCCAGTGCGGCTTGGCCAGCTCGTAGCCCAGTTCGGCGATGCGGTTTTCGTGGCCAAACCATTTCCAGTATTTCATGCAGCCGATGAACTCGCCGTCGGCCTTGAGCGTGATGGCCCAGTTGAGGCCCAGGCTCTCATCGCTGTGGAACTGGTCGCGGAGTTTGCAGACGGTTTCGGAGCAGGCTTCGACCGTTTGCGGGGCGCTCCAGGGGATGTATTTGAGGATATCGGGGGCCTGAAGCATCTCGAAACGCGGCTGGGCATCCTCCGGGCGCAGCTCACGCAACAGCAGCCGTTCGGTTTCCAGCACCGGGAACTCACCCACCACATCTTTCAAACTCATCGCTTTATCCTTCGTATTCAGGGTTGCAAATGGCGACGGCCTGTCCGCCACCCGGATAACTACTTATCGGCTCGCGCCCTTCGGAGGTTGAGCCTCTTCCCGAAGCGATACCGTAAACTCTCGAACGAACGGTTACCTCCGATAAGCCCTTTTATTCCCTTTTCTTATCGCCGATGAAGGCCCGCGCCACCTCATCGGGTCCAAAGGGCTTTTTCAGCACCGAAAAGGCAACCCGTTGGCACACTTCGGGGATATTCTCCCTCACAAATGCGGTGCAGATGATAATTCGGGCGTTCGGGAACCCGGCGTGAATCCTGATGCAGGCGTCCGGTCCTGGAATCTCACCGGGCATCAACATATCGAGGAAGATATACTCGAAATCCTGCTGCTCGCAAAGTTGCAGAGCCTCACGCCCGCTGGTGGCAATGGCGACCTCGTAGCCCCGGTCGGCCAGATGCTCGGAGAGCCAGAAGCGCATTAATTCGTCGTCGTCGGCAACCAGTATCCGGGTGCCGCGCGCGGGCATCGAGTTCGGAGCCAACGGTTCATGCACCGACGCGGTGGGGGCGCTGCGAACGGGAAGGTGGACGGTAAAGGTCGCGCCCTGCCCCGGTTCGCTTTCGACCAGAATATCTCCACCGTAGTGTCGAATGATCTTGTTCGACTCCGGCAGGCCCAGCCCGATATGCACCGGCTCCCCCTCATCGTTCTCTCGCTTGGTGGTGAAAAACGGATCGAAGAGGCTCGGCATAATCTCCGTCGGGATGCCGCCGCCCGTATCCCGCACCGAGATATTAATGGCGTCGGCATCGGGATCATGGCTGATCGAGATATGCACCTGCCCGTCACGGCCAATGCTGTCGCGGGCGTTGGTGATCAGGTTCAACAAGACCTGAAGCATTTGCCCCTCGTTCATCCAGGTGAAGGGCACCGTCTGATAGGTTTCGTTAATCCGGATGTTACGTTGTGCGAGCGCGGGGGTCATCATGCTGGCCACGGCTTCGGCCACCGCCACCACATTAAGGCGATGCTCCTGCCCCGTGGTATCGGCCTTGGCCAGAGAGGTCATCCGCTCGGCCAGGGTACCGCCGCGGTCGGCAATGGTACGACAAGCTCGAATCAACCGGGGCACCAGGTCGGGATGGTCGCCGGCCAGGTCGGCCAACCCTCGCAGCCCGCCAAGCATGTTATTGAGTTCGTGTGAGATGCTCAGGCCCAGCGTGGCGACGTTTAACATCCGCTCGGCAGTAAACATCCGCTGCAAGAGTTGCACCTGCGGCGTCACATCGCGGGCCACGAACAGAGCCATCCCCGGCTCGTCCGGAGAAACCTCGAAAGGCGAGATGCGGATATCCACCCACAGCTCCTCGCCGCTTTTGTGCCGACAGGGCAACTGACTGTTGGCATAAATCTGTTGGTGCTTCAGGCTTTCGACCAATTCGCGGTTGTAAGCCTTCACCTGCCCCGCATCCCGCAACAAAGGAGCCAGGCCCTGGCCGGCGATCATCTCGTCCTCGGTGTATCCGAAGACCGCCTCGGCCCCCGGACTCCAATAAACAACGCGACGTTGCGCGTTGACCACGGCAACGGCATCGGTCACGTTGGCCAGAATCCGGGCCTGCCGCTCAATACGCCGCTGCGCCTTGATTACGTCGGTCACATCCCGAAAAGTGCTCAAAAGACACGGCTGGTCGTCAATGGTAATCATCCCGCTGGCGGTTTCGACATCCCGGCGTGTCCCGTCATACCGCACAATTTGGAAGGAGGTCGGACCGGGGCCGACGTCTTCGCCGCGCTGACGCCGTGCCGCTCGTTCGACCAGCCAGGCCCGGTCTTCCGGGGCCACCAACTCGCTCATCGATCGCCCGACAAAGTCCTCCTTGTGCTCGCAACCATAGAGCGCCAGCAAGGCGGGGTTCGCGTCAAGCACCCGCCCCTGGCGGGCGATACCAATACCCACAATCGCGTTCTCAAAGAGCGTTCGATAACGTTCCTCGGACTGCCGCAGGGCTTCCTCGGACTGCTTGCGTTCGTCGATATCGCGGCCCACGGCCTGGTATTCCACGAAACGCCCCGCGTCATCGAATAGCTTTCTGCTGGTCCATTGTACCCAGCGTTGCTCACCGTTCGGCAGAAGATTGCGGTTTTCGGTGGTGGAGCTGGGAGATTCGGGAGTTAAATTCGCCAACTGTCTTTCGAGGCCCTCCAGATCGTCCGGATGCACCACCGGGAAGAAACTTTGCCCCAACATCTCGTCAGGGGAGGTTCCGAAATAGCGGCACAAGGCCTCGTTGACAAACGTCACGATGCCGTGCTCTCCGAACCGGCAGACAAATTCGGTCTGGTCCTCGACCACGCGGCGGTAACGCTCCTCGCTCTCCCGGAGCGAGCGTTCTGCGCGAAGCCGCTCGGTGATGTCGAGGGCCAGCGACAGGACACCGGTCACGCGGCCCGCGTCGTCGTGCATCACCACATTGTTCCATTCGCAGGTAATCAGTTCGCCGCGCCGGGTAAGGTTGTCATTGATGTGATGAAGGTTTATCCCCTTGGCCATCATCTCCGAAACCACCTTGTGGACCGAGGCTTGATCCGCTTCAGGGATCAGGAATTCGAGGAACTGACGGCCCAGCACCTCGTCGCGCGACCAGCCAAAGGTCTTCTCGGCCTGGCCATTCCAATCGGTCACCCGCAACTCGCGGTCCCACATCACGAAGGCGAGCGGCGCGGCGTCAAAGATATTGCGGTAGCGCTGTTCGCTGAGGAGCAAGGCCCGCTCGGCGCGCTTGGCATCGGTGATGTCCTTACACACCACGCAATACTTGCGGCTGCCGTCGATGGTCATGTGCCGATGGCTGACCGCCAAGGAGCGGCGTTCGCCGTTCTTGCGAAGAATATCCACCTCGTAGGGAGCTCCGCTGCCTTGCTGCACTTCGGCCCAGCGTTCGAGGATGAAGGGATGCAGGTCGGAGGGGATCACCTTCATAAAGGATTCGCCGATGAGCTCGTTATCCGGCCAGCCGATGATGTCAAACGCCGCGTGGTTGCCGAACTCAAACCGGCCTTCGGCATCAATTACTATGATCGCGTCCTGCGAGGTGTCGATCAGGGTCTCCAGATAGTTCTTGGTGCTGAGCATTTCCTGTTCGATATGCTTGCGTTCGGTGATGTTCCTTGAGATGCCCATCACCGCTTCGACCGTGCCTGGCTCGCCGAACAGCGGGGTCAACGTGGTTTCCAGCCACAGGGTTTGCATCGGAGCACCGATAAACGCGACCTCATCCTCCGCCGAAAGAGCCTGGCCTGAGTTAAACACATGACGCAGGTTGGCGGTCATCACCTCCAGGCACGACGGGCCGAACAATTCCACCAGCGGGCGTCCAACAACCTCTTCCGGCGAGCGCATCAGTTGGTCGGCTGCATAGCTGTTCAGGTAGGCCACGCGCAAGTCGGCATCGACGATATAGATGAACTCCTGAGCCGATTCGGCCAGGGTGCGGTATCGGTTTTCGCTTTCGGCCAGATCGCTCTCGGTGCGCTCCCGCTCGGTAATCTCGTGGCGCAGCACCGCGTTGGCGGTCTCCAGTTCGGCGGTACGCTCGGCCACGCGCTGTTCGAGCATGCGGTTTGCATCTTGAATCGCCTGTTCTGAACGCCGCCGCTGGGTCACATCCATACACACGCCCAGCACGCTCACCGGCTCTCCGCCCTCCCCTTCGACCACGTCGCCGATCATTTCAATCCAGCGTTCTTCACGATCATGGCGGACGACAGGACAGACAACACGATATTCGCAACGTTCTTCAACACAACGATTTAACTCGTCGAGCACGGCTTGGCGATGGTCGTCACGCACCTGCCGGAACCAAGTCGTCTGGGTGCCGTCGAACTCACCCGGTTCAAATCCCATCAAGCTCTCGACTTCGTCGGAGCAGGTCACGGCGTCGGAGGCGAGGCCCCATTCCCAACTGCCGATACCCGCCGCTCGCTGGGCCAGGGCATAGCGCCGCTCACTGGCTTGCAGCTCGGCCTCCTGCTCCTTCCTGGCGGTAATATCCTCGATGACGCCGTCCATCCATTCGATCTGGCCTCGGTCGTCGCGCTTGACGCGGGCCGTGCATGACGCCCAGATCGGTGTCCCATCCCGTTTTTTGAGGAGCAACTCTTTGTCGTGGACATACCCTTCACGCAGAGCCTCCTGGACAAAGGCCTGGCGGTCGCTCGGATTCTGGTAAAGGTCGGAGACGCGAATCTGCATAAACGATGCGACGCTCTCGTAACCGAACATCGCGGCGATGGCGGGGTTGGCCCGAAGGAACCGACCGTGCGGCCCACCGGTGTTGCGGTAAACGCCGATATTCACGTTTTCAACCAGAGACCGGTAGGCTTCTTCGGATTCCCGAAGCGCGTTGGCGGTCATGCGGTGCCGCGTGATATCGGTGACACACACGACCCAGCCATCGGGGCTTCCGGTAGGCCCGGCCACCGGCATATAATGCAAACTCCCCCACCGTGGCCGGCCGTCCGCCCGGCGAAACGCGATATCGGGGTCACTGCGGAGAACGGCAGGATCACCGTCCAGACAACGCCTTACAACAGATGCGCTTTCCGTCGTCAGAAAGTCAAAGACCGGCCGCCCGATCATCTGCTCAAGCGAGCAGCCAAACATCTCGCAAAGGCTCGGATTGGCAAACCGGACGGAGCGCTCCGCATCCAGCAACCAGATACCGTCCTGAATGTTATTCACCAGCGTCCGATACCGTTGCTCGCTCTCACGCAGCGCCGCCTCGGTCCGACGGTGCTCGGAGATATCCCGCACCACACCGCTGATGCCAACGATGCGGCCCGCCCGACGAATCGGCCTGCCGAACTCCTCAACAGTCACCAATGTCCCGTCCGCTGAAACCAGCCGAAAGACCGAGAAAAACTCGGCTCCGTTCACCAGGGTATTGAGGAAATCGGCTTTCAAACGGGCCACATCGTCCGAGTGAACAAACTCCACCAGCGAGTGCCCTTCCACCTGCTGCGGCTCATAACCATAGTGGCTCACCGACGGCGAACAGAAGACCATAACACCGTCGGCATCGACGACATAAAGCAGATCGTTGGAGTTTTCGACCAGTTGACGATAGAGGGCGTTCCGCTGCTGATCGGACTCTGGGGCGGCCTGCGATTCGGTCGAAACCGATCGGGCCGCCTCCAATTCGGCCTCAAGGGCCGCCACGCGCTCCATCAGTTCTTTACGGGTGGGTCTTCCGGTAGCCATCCAAGCCCCCTTCACATTGCGGCGAACAACTCAAGGCGGCTATTGTAGGGGTGAGCGGGCCTAAAAATCAACAGCCAAGAACAAGATCACCGTCACATCCGGCCGTCGGCCTCGTCGATATCATCGCCTGCGTCCAAGGCGGCCTCGGAAGCGTAACCCTCCTCATCACTCGACTGGGTGGAGGTTCGCTGGTCGAGCGGAATCCCGCGCAGCTCCTCCCATTCCTCCAGTTTCATCACCACTTCACGGGCCTTGCTGCCCTTGTAGTTGCCGACGATGCCCTCG
>CAZBCO010000080.1:0-2731 GCA_964490295.1 uncultured Planctomycetota bacterium | reverse complement strand
ACGGCTTACGGCGAGCGGATCGGCGAACACCACGAGTTTCTCGGCGAGATCAAAGCCGTCACGCACCACGGCCTGACGGTCGAGCCGGACGGCGACGCCTGGCGCGCGACGGTGCTGTTTGATGTTTAAGCGAGGCTGAAGGAGCGAGGCCATGAAGCAGGGCTACCACGGACCGATGGAACGCATCGACGAATACCGCTGGCGTATCCCCAAGAGAGCGAAACCCGGGATGCTGGTGGACGGCATCATCTTCGCCGACCGTCGGCTCATCGACTTGATACGGCAGGACAACGCCCCCGACCAGGTGGCCAACGTGGCCTGCCTGCCGGGCATCGTCGGGGCCAGCTATGCGATGCCCGACATCCACTGGGGCTATGGCTTCTGCATCGGCGGGCTGGCGGCGACGGACGTTGAGAACGGCGGCGTGGTCTCGCCCGGCGGCGTCGGCTACGACATCAACTGCGGCGTGCGCCTGCTGCGCACCGACCTGACCGAGGCCCAGGTGCGCCCGCGCCTGCAAGCCCTGGTCGACAACCTGTTCCGCCACGTGCCCTGCGGCGTGGGCGTCGGCGGCGAGGTCCGCTTCTCGGAACAGGAAGAGCGCCGCCTCATGACCCAAGGTTCGGCCTGGGTGGTCGACCAGGGCTTTGGCCGCGAGGAGGACGTGGCCCACACCGAGGCCCACGGCGCCCTCGACGGAGCCGACCCCGGAGCGGTCAGCGACCGGGCCTTTCAGCGCGGGCGCAACCAGTGCGGCACGCTCGGTTCGGGCAACCACTTCGTCGAGGTGCAGGTCATTGATGAGCTGTACGACGCGGAGGCGGCCCGACGGCTGGGGCTGGAGGTCGGCGCGGTGACGGCGATGATTCACTCCGGCTCGCGCGGGCTGGGCCACCAGGTCTGCGAGGACTCGCTGCGGCTGATGGAGAAGGCGATGGCCAAGTACGGCCTGCACCTGCCGGACCGCCAGCTCGCGGCGGCGCCGGTCAACTCGCCCGAAGGCCAACGCTACCTGGGGGCGATGCGTGCCGCGGCCAACTACGCCTGGGCCAACCGCCAGATTCTGACGCACCACGTGCGGGCGGCGTTCGCCGAGACGTTCGCGGCGGACGATCGCGAGCTGGGGCTGGACTTGATCTACGACGTGGCGCACAACATCGCCAAGATCGAGCAGCACCGCGTCGGCAACACCGTCAGGACGCTGTGCGTTCACCGCAAGGGAGCCACGCGGGCGTTTGGGCCGGGGCATCCGGAGCTGCCGGAGACCTGCCGCGACCTGGGCCAGCCGGTGATTATCCCCGGCGACATGGGCCGGGCCAGCTATCTGCTGCTGGGCACCGAGGCCGCGATGCGCGAGACGTTCGGCACCACCTGCCACGGGGCGGGCCGCGTGATGAGCCGTCAGGCCGCCATCCGCGCCGCCAAGGGGCGCTCCATCCGCCGGGAGCTTGCCGACCGGGGCATCATCGCCCGAGGTCACGGCCGCCACGCCCTCGATGAGGAGCAGCCCGACGCCTACAAGGACGTGAACCTGGTGGTGGATGTCGTCCATCAAGCCGGCCTCGCCCGCCGCGTCTGCCGGATGCGGCCGATGGGCGTGATCAAGGGATAGGCCCGCGCCCGGAGGCGAGGGCCTTCCCGCCCGCTGGTGCGAAATCCGCCCGCCGGAGACGCCGGGCATTCCCCTTTCCTCCGAACATGCTATAATCGCACCCATGCTGAAGCCGGAAAAAATCTGCATTGTGCGATTGGGCGGGTTGGGCGATGTGATCCATACCCTGCCGGCGCTGGACGCGCTGCGCGCGACCTATCCCGAAGCGCACCTCGCCTGGCTGGTCGAAACCGCTTGGGCCGAGGTGCTTCCCGGCCCGCCGCGTCTGGACGAGGTGATCACCCTGCCCAAGCGCGAATGGCTTGACCGCCTGCGCGGGCTGAGCGGGTGGCCGTCGCTGCCCGGGGAGGTCCGCCACTTCGTCACCGGGCTTCGCCGACACCGCTTCGACCTCGCCATCGATTTTCACGGCAACCTGCGCAGCGGCATTGCCACGCGCCTCAGCGGAGCACCCGACCGCGTCGGCTTCTCGCCCGATTGCTGCAAGGAATTCAACGACCTGTTCACCAACCGCCACTTCGCGGTGGGCGGCGGGCGAATCCACCGGATTGACCGGGCACTGGCGCTGGCGGAAGCAGCCGGGGCCAAGCGGGCGACCGACACGCCGCGCGTCGAGGTACCGGACGATGCCCTCAGCTTCGCCCGCGAGGTCTTTGAAAAGCATGCCCTGAACACGCGCCCGGTGGTGGCGGTGCATCCCGCGACCAGTGCCTTCGGCGCTTACAAGCGCTGGCCGGTCGAGCGTTACAATGCGATTATCCGCCGCCTGGAAGCACGCGATATCGGCGCCCTGGTCACCTGGGGGCCGGGCGAATATGAGATGGCCGTCGCGGCCGCCGCCGGGACTCAGGCCCAGGTCTCGCCGCCGACGCAGTCGATTATGCAGCTCGCCGGGCTGCTGAGCCTGTGCGATGCCTTCGTCGGTGCGGACACCGGGCCGGGCATTCTCGCCGCCGCGGTCGATACGCCCACGGTCAGCCTCTTCGGCCCGAAGGATCCCGCCCTCTATGCGCCGCGGCATGCCCGGTCGCGCGTGGTGGAGATTCCGATGGCTTGCCGCCCCTGCAAGAAGCGCACCTGCGACGACCCGAAATGCGTGCTGCATATCACCGTCGAGCA
>CAZBCO010000079.1:0-3646 GCA_964490295.1 uncultured Planctomycetota bacterium | reverse complement strand
GGCGCAATCACGGTGAATATCTGTTGATTCAGCTCACGCTTGGCCGCCGGGTCATCCAACGCCCCGCCGATCCGTATGCGATGCTTGCAAGGGTCTTTCCCGGCTTGGCTGTTCTGTTCGATTATACTGTCTCCCAAGCCAGCCGCCCGTGCGGAATGGTCAACATCGCAAAATGACGCGGCAGATGTTTCGCTCCAAACCGGCCGAGCAACAGGTGCTTGATGACCAGGTCTCTGATGCCGCCCATCAACCCCGTCCGTGTTCCCAGCCACATGCCCATCGCGGCGCGATTCGCCGCGACGGTGAAGGCTCGGCGGCGGCGCCGTTCATAGCTTCTGCACAAGGCCTCCCAGGGGCCGCCGTCGAAGTGGCGACGAATCATGTCGGCCGCGAACTCGGCATCGGCCAGGCCGGTGTTCATTCCCTGGCCGCCAATGGGGCTCATCACGTGGGCCGAGTCGCCACATAACAGCAACGGGCCTTTG
The DNA here is from genome assembly GCA_964490295.1 of uncultured Planctomycetota bacterium. Taxonomy (GTDB): domain Bacteria; phylum Planctomycetota; class PUPC01; order PUPC01; family PUPC01; genus CAZBCO01. The sequence continues at coordinate 3,161 of CAZBCO010000079.1, read as the reverse complement.
TGCCAATGCCGGCAGAGCCGCCGTTCGGGCTGCCACCAGGAGACCTCGCCCCCCTCGGCCGCACGAAGGTCGATACCCGTGCGACGCCCCACCGCATCCACCAGGTCGGCAAGTGTCAGATCGTCCGGGCCGGCATCGGTTTGCACCACCCACCGTCGCGTTCCGTTGGGGAGCGGGAACGACTCGACCGCCCCTTCGCGAGTAAAGAACAGGGCCGCCTTGCGCTCCAGATCCGGCCCACGCTTGAAATCGGCCATAAAGAAGGACACGCCGTACCGCTTATACCGGCTCTTCAGACCGCCTGCACGGCGTACAGAGCTGTGGCTTCCGTCACAACCGACCAGCAGCGTCCCCTCCGCGTGACAATCTTCCTGCCGGGCAATATCCCGCAAAACGACGCGGACGCCCTCCCCCGTCATCGTCCAGTTCACAAACTCCGTTCCTTGCAGGTACTCGACAGCCGTCCGGTGGCGGAGCCGGTCTTCGAGCAGCCGCATCGTCTCGTACTGCGGAACCGACAAGATAAACGGATGCGGGCCGGGCAAATCGCGGAAGCTGAGCGAGCCAAGTTCGCTCCGACCATTGGACACCACCGCGTCGCGGACCGGAGCGCCTCGGTCGATCAACGCCTCGGCCAGGCCGAGCGATGCGAGCATATCCAGCGACGGCGGAGACACGCCGATGGCCCGGGATTGGGCAGGCCGCTCGGTACGACGCTCCACCAGCAGGCAGGGAACCCCCGCATCCCCCAGCAGGTTGGCAAGCATCAGGCCGGTCGGGCCGGCTCCAATGATAAGGACTCGCTTCTCACCCATCACGTCGTCTCACAACGATCAACACGTGGCCTTATTATGGGCTAACAGAGCTTCATCGGCAAGCCCTCATCAGAAAATCCATTGTGCGCGGCCCGCCCCGCAAGTACAATCCCATCCAACGGTCTTGTCCTGAAGACCAATACAATCGGTGGAGTCCTCAATGATGCGAGCAGCGATCCGTTCACTGGCCACGGCCAACCCGCCGCTCTACGTTACACAGAAAGAAATCTTTGCTGCTTATGACACCTGCTTCCAACTCGAACCGGACGAACGCGATCTCTACCGCCGCCTGCTGCTGGAGGGGCCGATCCGAGGCCGGTACGTCGCGATGGACGACCTGCGCGAAGTCCTGCAAAATCAGCAGGACCAACTGATTGAGCGATTCGAGCGGTTCGGACGGAGCATGGCCGCCGAGGCCGGTCGCAAGGCGCTCCTTGAGGCCAACCTCAAGCCGGAAGCCATACGAACCCTGGTCACCAACACCTGCACGGGGTATCTCTGCCCGGCGATGTCGTCCTACCTGGTCGAAGACCTGGGCTTGAATGATTCGGTCAGGGTGTTCGACTTGATGGGCATGGGCTGCGGCGGGGCCTTGCCCAACTGGGAATGCGCGGCGGGTACGTTGGGCTGCGGTAGCCCTGCCCTTTCGGTCTCTTTTGAGGTCTGCACCGCCACGTTGTTTATGGGGCCGGCACCCGACCTGGTGGTCAGCAACTGCATCTTCGGGGACGGCGCCGCTGCGGCCGTGCTGGACCAGGACGACACGTCGTGCCTGTTGTGTGTGCTGGACTTCGAAACCGGCGTCTTCCCCAAGTACCGCGAGGCCCTGCGTTACCGCTGGCAGGACGGCAGACTGCGCAACACCCTAAGCCCGCGCGTTCCGCTGGTCGGTGCCCGCATGGTACATCAGGTAGCCGAGCGGCTACTGAAGCGGAACCGGCTGCATCAAGACCAGATAAATCACTGGGCAGTCCATGCCGGTGGCACCGCGGTGCTGGACCGCGTCGCGGAGACGTTCGGGTTCGAGGAAGACCAGCTCCAAGCCTCGTACGATGTGTTCCGTGAATATGGCAACATGTCCTCCCCCACCGTTCTCTTTGCACTGCGGCGAATCCTCGACCTGACCAAACCGAGGCGGGGAGATCTGGGGCTGCTGATGGCCTTCGGAGCCGGGTTCACCGCCTTCGCCGCCCTGGTCTGCTTTGAAGGCGGCGACTGATAGGCCACCCGACGGCTACAACTCGCCAGACGACAACGCCGTGGCATAATGCATCTCGGTTGTGGATCATTCGCATTGCCATTGCCATTCGCGTATCTCCGGCATGTCCTGGCCATACCGGCGGATATAGTGCTTGTGTTCGATGAGCTTGTCACGCAGCCACTGCTTGGCGTAGGCTGAAGTCGAGCCCAGGCGAGGCACGCGATCAATCACGTCTCCCGCCAGATGAAAGCGGTCCAGGTCGTTCAGCACGGCCATGTCGAAGGGCGTGGTCGTGGTGCCCTCTTCTTTGTAACCGCGCACGTGCAGGTTCTTGTGGTTCGTCCTCCGGTAAGTCAGCCGGTGGATCAGCCAGGGATAACCGTGAAAGGCGAAGATAATGGGCTTGTCCTTGGTGAACAGCGAGTCGAACTCGTCGTTGCTCAGGCCGTGCGGGTGCTCGACCTGGTCCTGGAGTTTCATCAGGTTCACCACGTTGATCACGCGAACCTTCAGGTCGGGTATCAGCTCCCGCAGCATCTGGGCCGCCGCCAGCGTCTCGATGGTAGGCACGTCGCCGCAGCAGGCCATCACCACGTCAGGCTCGCCGCCCTGGTCGTTCGACGCCCACGGCCAGAGGCCGATCCCGGCCGTGCAGTGCTTGACGGCCGCCTCAATGTCCAGCCATTGTGGACTGGGCTGCTTGCCGGCCACGATGACGTTCACGTAATCGCGGCTGCGCAAGCAGTGGTCGGTCACGCTCAGCAGCGTGTTGGCGTCCGGCGGCAGATAGACCCGGATGATCGAAGCCTTTTTGTTGACCACGTGGTCGATGAAGCCGGGGTCCTGATGCGAAAAGCCGTTGTGATCCTGCCGCCAGACGTGGCTGGTCAACAGGTAATTCAACGACGCGATCGGACGTCGCCAAGGTATCTCCTGTGTTACCTTCAGCCACTTGGCGTGCTGATTGAACATCGAGTCGATGATGTGGATGAACGCCTCATAGCACGAGAAGAACCCGTGTCGACCGGTCAGCAGGTAGCCCTCCAGCCAGCCCTGGCACAGGTGTTCGCTGAGAACCTCCATCACCCGCCCATCCTGAGAGATGTCCTCGTCGTCCGGGAAAAGCTCCGCCATCGACATGCGGC
>CAZBCO010000078.1:0-3258 GCA_964490295.1 uncultured Planctomycetota bacterium | reverse complement strand
CGGCAATGATCGGTGTTCACGATGACAGTCAACAGGCCGTGATGAGTTCAGCAAAGGCCATAGCACAGGAAGGACAGACGCATGAGTGAAATGTATGATCTGGCGGTGATTGGGTCGGGGCCGGGCGGATACGTCGCGGCGATTCGCGCCGCGCAGCTTGGGGCGAAGGTGGTCTGCATCGAAAAGGGGCCGCTGGGCGGCACCTGCCTGAACCGAGGCTGCATCCCCACCAAGGCGCTGCTCGAAGCCTCGCACGCCGTGGTGATCGCTAAGCACGCCAAGAACTTCGGCATAACCTTCGGCGAGCCGGACATCGACTTCGCCAAGATGATCGAGCGCAAGAACAGCGTAGTGCAGACCCTGAACCGGGGCATCGAGGGGCTGTTCAAGAAGAACGGCATCGAGCACCTGCAAGGCACGGCCACGCTGACCGGCAAGACCTCGCTGAAGGTGACGCCAGCGGCGGGCGACGCGACCACGCTGGAGGCCAAGAAGATCATCATCGCCACCGGCTCCGAGCCGACCAACGTGCGGGCCTTCCCGTTCGACGGCGAGACCATCCTCTCCAGCAGCGACCTGCTGGACCTCAAAACCCTGCCCGCCAGCCTGCTGGTGCTGGGCGGCGGCTACATCGGCTGCGAGTTCGCCTGCTTCTTTGCCGAGCTGGGCGTCAAGGTGACCCTCGTCGAGATGATGGACCGCCTGCTCCCGCTTGCCGACGAGGAGGTCTCCAAAGAAATCACCAAGTCGCTCAAGCGGCTCAAGGTCAAGCTGCACACCGGCACCAAGCTGGAATCGCTGAAGGCGGAAAAGAAGGGCGTGACCGCGGAGCTGTCCGACGGCAAGTCGGTCGAGGCCGAGAAGGCCCTCATCTCCATCGGCCGCAAGCTGAACTCCGACGGCCTGGGCCTCGACGCCGCGGGCGTCGAAGTCGGCGAGAAGGGTGCCATCCTCATTAACGAGCATTGCCAGACCAACGTCGCGAACATCTACGCCATCGGCGACGTGACCGGCAAGGCCCTGCTCGCGCACCTCGCCTCCAAGCAGGGGCTGATCGCCGCGGCCCACGCGACGGGCGACCGCGCCGCGAAGATGGACTACCGCGTCATTCCCGCCTGCGTCTTCACGCATCCCGAAAGCGCCAACGTCGGCCTGACCGAGGCCGAGGCCAAGGAACAGGGCCTCGACGCCAAGGCCTTCAGCTTCCCGATCCAAGTGCTGGGCAAGGCGCTGGCGATGGGCGAGACCTCCGGGTTTGTCAAGCTGGTCGGCGACGCCAAGACCGGCGAGCTGATCGGCGCCCAGATTGTCTGCACCGGTGCGGGCAAGATGATCGCCGAGGCCGCTCTGGCGATGCAGCTTCAGGCCACCGTTCAGGAGGTCGCCGAGACCATCCACACGCATCCGACGCTGTCGGAAGGGCTGATGGAGGCCGCCGACGGCTGGCTGGGCCACGGCATTCATTTCAACGCTTAGGCTCTTTTTGTGTTATCATGATCTGGACGACATCAACGGGGTAGGCGAAGGAGGTTCGGCAGGATGATCATTCAGAAGCAAAAGCCCTTCGAGACCATCGAAGAGACGTTGAAGGGCTACCAGAAGGTATTCATCGTCGGCTGCGCCGACTGCGCCACCGCGTGCAAGACCGGCGGCGAGGAGGAGCTGGAGGCGATGAAGGCCAAGCTCGAAGGCCTTGGCAAATCCGTCACCGGCACGGTGGTGATGGACACCGCCTGCATGCGCGGCGAGGTGCGCACCAAGGCGGGCGAGAAGCAGGCCGAGATCGACGCTGCCGACGCTATCCTGGTGCTGTGCTGCGGCTCCGGCGTCCAGACCATCGGCGACCAGCTCGACCAGAAGCCGGTGGTCCCCGGCGTCGATGCGCTGTTCGTCGGCGAGACCATCCGCGCGGGCAAGTACACCGAAAAATGCCAGGCCTGCGGCGAGTGCATCCTCGAAATGACCGACGGCATCTGCCCGCTGACCCGCTGCGCCAAGGGCCTGCTCAACGGCCCGTGCGGCGGCTATAAGGACGGCAAGTGCGAGGTGGACCCCGACAAGGATTGCGCCTGGGTGCTGATCTACGAGCGGCTCAAGGCCCGAGGCCACGTCGACAAGATGCGACGGATGATGGAACCCAAGGATCACTCCAAGCTGCATCGCCCCCGCCAACTGGTCTGGGAACGGCCCAAGAAGGTGGTGCCCAAGGACTAGCGGACGAGGTGAACCGAGGCGAGTGCGAGTATGAGTACGAGCACGAGCATGAGCACGAGTGTGAGTAGGGTTGGGAACTGACGGTTACTTTTGAAAGGGACGAGTGATGGGTTTACGAGAGGCGTTGGCGGGCGATGGCGTGGTGTTCACCGGCGAGGTCGGGCCGCCCAAAGGCATCGTCTGTGACGAGGTCTGGCACGAGGCCGAGGACTTCCGCTCCGTGGCCGCGGCCGTCAATGTGACCGATAACCAAAGCTCGGTGATGCGGGTCAGCGGCCTCGCGGTCTGCATCAAGCTCCAGATGATGGGCATCGAACCGGTCCTCCAGGTGGTCTGCCGCGACCGCAACCGCCTCAGCCTCCAGTCCGAACTACTCGGTGCCGCGATCTGGGGCATCGAAAACGTCCTCGCCCTCACCGGCGACCACATCGCCCTCGGCGATCATCCCCAGGGCAAGGCGGTCCACGACCTCGACTCCGTCACCCTGCTCCAGACCGTCCGCGAGCTGATGCAGGGCAAAGACCTCGCCGGCAACCGCCTCGACGCCGCCTGGAAGCGCGTCAAGCTCCCGATGAAGGAGGGCGACAAGAAGACCAAGTTCAAGTACGAAGGCCCCATCACCGACAAATGCCCCCGCTTCTTCCCCGGCGCGGTGGTCACCCCCTGCGCCGAGCCGCTTGAGATGCAGGTCATCAAGCTCGAAAAGAAAGTCGCCGCCGGAGCACGGTTCATCCAGACCCAGGCGGTCTACTCCGCCGCCCAGCTTGAGACCTTTATGCAGGCGATCAAGCACCTCGACGTCCCCGTCCTCGCCGGCATCGTGATGCTCAAGAACGCCAAGATGGCCGAGTTCATGAACAAATTCGTCGCCGGCGTCTCCGTCCCCCAGGAGCTGATCGACGAGCTTGCCGCGGTCCCCAAGGGCGACGAGAAGCGGGCCAGCATCGACATCACCGCCCGTATGATGCGCGAGATGAACGGCCTCTGCAAAGGCTTCCACATGATGCCCCTCGGCTGGTCCAAAGAAGCCGTCCAAGCCATCCA
>CAZBCO010000077.1:0-3673 GCA_964490295.1 uncultured Planctomycetota bacterium | reverse complement strand
CCCGTCGGGCTGATGCGGCTTGACGGAGAATACGTGAAGCTTTGGGGCCCGATGATGGCCAGCTTCTGTATCGCCGCGATTCCCGTGGTGCTCATCTTTCTGTTCACGATGCGGCTCTTTGTCAAGGGCCTTACGGCCGGAGCCATTAAAGGATAGGATGCTTTTGCTCCTCTCTTGACGACTGCTCGTACCGTTTGAATCCCCCGGCCATACGTGGAGGTTTTCGTGTTGCGAAACGGAATGTTACGCCCCCGCAACCTGGCTGTTGCCGCGATCCTGTGTGGTGCGCTGGCGGTCGGTGCCTCCGCGGCGGAACCCCAAGGCCGACGCGGCTTCGAACATTTCATCACGCGCCGCGGCCATCAACTGATGGACGGGGACAAGGTTTTCCGGTTCCTCGGCGCGGCGAACACCGATATCCGCGGCTACGCACAGAGCCCGTGGTACAACATGCCGCCCACCGAGTACGAACTCCGGGACTCCTTCGAGACGATGCGGCAGATGGGCCAGAAGGCCGTCCGAACCTATACTTTTGGCGTCCGGACCAGCCGCGAGGCCGGTATTGGCCACATCGCCAAGCACATCATCGGCCCCCGCGTCTACAACGAGGAAGCGTTCCGCTCATTCGACAAGATGCTCCAGCTCGCCGACGAATACGGCATCCGCATCATCATCCCCTTCCTCGACCAGCACGACTTCGGATCGAACAAGGAGGCCTTCGCCCGGATGCACGGGAAGGGCGACTTCTACCGCCAGGCGCGCGAGGAGTTCAAGACGTTCGTGACGGACGTGGTCACCCGGCGGAACATCTTCACCGGGCGGCTGTACAAGGACGAAAAGGCGGTCCTCGCCTGGCAGCTCGGCAACGAGCTCGGCCCGCCGGCGGACTGGGAGTCGGAGATGGCCGCGCACTTGAAGAAGGTCGCCCCGAACCATCTCGTCGCCAGCGCGCTGCGCGGGCTGCACCGCAACTCGATCCGCGACCCGAACCTCGACATCATCGACTACCACCCCTATCCCGGTCCGCCGAACGACATCCGCGGCTTCGAGCAGGTGGCCCGCCGGGGCAAGGTCGTCATCTTCGGTGAATTCGGCGGCAAGGGCGGGGCAGCAGCGGTCAAGCCCTTCCTCGACAAGTTTCTTGCCTCCGACATCGCCGGCGCGAATTTCTGGGCCGTCGTCCCGCGCTATCGCTACGGCGGGTATGGCCGGTATCATTTCGAAGGCCACCAGGGGTACTCCCGGCTGCACTGGCCCTGGTGGGATCGTAAGATCGAGAAGAAGCACGACGTGCCCGGCGTGCTGGCCGTACTCCAGGACGCGGCGTTCAAGCTTCAGGGCAAGCCGGTCCCGAAACACCGCGTGCCGGTTCCCAAGGCCCCGGAACTGCTCCCGATCGACGACCCACTGCGCATCAGTTGGCGCGGCCCGACGGGCGCGCGCTGGTACGAAATCCAGCGGGCGGACCACCCGACGGGCGTGTGGAAGACCGTCGGCGATAAGGTCATCGATCACTGCGTGCCGGGCTGGTTCGGCAGTATCTTCGCGCACAAAGACGCTCCGAAGGGGGAGGGCTTCTACCGCATTCGCGCCGCGAACGAGGCGGGCGTCTCGCCCTGGTCGAACGTTGTCGAAGTCGGCGCACCGCATCCGGTCATGACCGAGATGTACCTCGGGCCGAACCTGTTCACGAACTGGACGTTCGAGGACGGCGCGGAGGGCTGGGCGGGCATCGACGGCAAGGTCGCGAAGCGGACGCAGGAACGGCGCTTCTCCGGCGCGGTCTCTGTCGAACTTGCCAACGCGAAGAACCACTCCATCTCGCAGACGGTCAAGCTGAAGCCGAACACGCACTACCTGTGGTTTTTCTATTATCGGAACGAGGGGGGCGGACGGCTCGCCGGAAGGGTGCTGGCCGGTGACCGACAGATCGCGCAGTTCGACGGACGCCGCTCAAACGGCTGGATGCCGTGGTCGTTGCACTTCCACACCGGGACGAGCGAGGACCTCACCCTCGCGATCGCCTGCACCGGGCCGAAATTTCACATTGATGACTGTGTCCTCGTGGAGAATCCACAATGGGTCACGCCCACTGGCCGCAAGACGCTCCGACCGGCCTACAGATGGACCGGTGGCGGCAAGAAAAGGAACTGGTCGAACCCGGAGAACTGGGACCGGAAAGGCGTCCCCGGCCCCGGTGACACGGTTCACCACCGCCGCCGGAATACACCCGATGAGATGGTCGTTGACCGCGACGTCACGATCACCAACGCCTGGGTACACTGGGACAACACGCTCACGAGGAAGGGCGAATTCTACCGCGCGATCTGGGCCGACGACGGCCACGGCCGGACGGTGACGGTGACGGACAGCGTCCGAATCATGAACGCCGGGCGCGCCGACGCGCGGGACTGGACCGACGCATCGGTTTCGGAGCTTATCCTCAAGAACCTCAACGTGCGGATCGGAACGCAAGGCAAGCCGGCCGAGATGCTCGTCGCGTTCGACCAGAGCCCCAGCCTTCAGAGTCCGCGGATCGGGCGGCTGGCCGTCGAGGGTGGCAGCGTGCGGGCCTGGCTGACAACTCTCGGCATCGGCCGCGACCTCGGCAGTACCGACGGGCCGCGCGGGTTCGTCGACCTGAGCAAGTGCTCCGATGTGGCGATCCATGTCGCCGGCGACGCCGACCTCGGACACATGGCGACCTGGGATGGCAGCTACCACACCGGCGAGTTCCGATGCGGCGGCGGGACGGTCAAAGTCGGCGGCGACCTGCACCTGGCCGACACCCGTAACAACGGCAACCTCGGCGTCGGCAGCGCCGGGCGGTTGTACCTCGTGAACACCCGGTTCGCCGTCGCCGGCCAAGCGGTTTTCAGCGGCCGGAACACGGTCAAGGGCCACGAATTCGCCCGCCGATACGCCCAGGCGTTCGTGACGGTGGACGGCCAATGCAGCGGCCTCGACCTGCGGAACAACGCCGACGCCCTCGCGTTCACGTTCGGCAAGCAGAACGATGCGGACGCCCCCGCGCTCAATCGGATTGTCATCGCGTTTAAGAAAACCCCACCGAAACCCGATGCCGACGGCTGGTACTGGGGCCTGCGCTGGGCGGGCGATCACGTTGCCCTCCTCCGGGGCTATCTCAGCGAAGCACATCCGAGGCTCCATCTGGATATAACCGAACTCCCCCGTGAAGCCCGGGGCGCCCATCTCGCTTACCTCGCCCGGCAGAACCCGGAAAATTATGCCTCAAAAAAGCCCAACGACCTCGCCCCGGACGATTTCGTAGTCTATGACCCGGTCAACCAAAAGACCTATATCGGCGTCCGCCTGGGAACAGGCCACACGAGAGACGAACAATGAAAGCCCGTTTGCTCCACAGCACGTACTCAAGACGATAGGAGATCCAGCCATGTTGAATCATACCGCACGGACAAAAACGAGTTGTTCTCTGATGCTCTTGTTTCGCATCACACTGGCTCTATTGTTCACGTCGGCGGCGACCTCCGGAGCTGAGGACTCTGCCCGGGCCTTGCCTCGCGTCACCGTGTATCCTGCGCCCCCAGGTGCCCCGACCACCAAGAAGTTTGTGGTCACGGTCGACGGGCGGCCGCTCGACATCTACAATCGCGGCAGGGGCAAAGACATCTCTTTCGCCACATGCGATATT
>CAZBCO010000076.1:0-2562 GCA_964490295.1 uncultured Planctomycetota bacterium | reverse complement strand
GACAGGATACCGAAGACGGCCTTCTCTTCGATGCCCAGGCCCGGAGGGACAAACCTCTTCAAAAGCCGTCAGCCCCCTGCTCCACCTCGTGTTCGTACTCTTCATGCTTCGACGAGCCAGGTCCGCCGGACAAGTCAGACGGAGCCCTCCCCGCGCGCCCGTGCTCCCACGCGCCCATGCGCCTCTTCCTTCATCGCGCTATTGGATGCGGTAGGTCTTCTGACCGACCACCACGATGAGCTTCTGGTGGGCGGTGACGTATTTGCCGACTTCGGGATGGGCCTTGATCAGGGCGAGGAACGCGTCGCTCCAGAGCTTGAGGTCGATGATCCCGGCCTCATCGTCGGCGTCGTAGGCGGCATCCACCCAGAAGCCGTTGTCTTTGGCATAAAAGGTCTTACCGGCGACCTGCCGGATGACCTCGGCGGCGGCTTTGCGGAAGGCCTGTTCGAGTGCTTTGTCGTCGCCGCGCCCACCGCGGGCGGGCGCCCATCCGCCGCCCATGCCCAGCACGTCGGATCGCCTGGCGTTTCCAGGCAGGGAGGAGGACGGCAATTCAGCGGCGGGCAGGCTCTTGGCGCGGGCCAGGTCGGCGCTGTCCTGCACCGCGGCCTTCCCTTCCGTGACGCGGCCGAAGTGGGCCCGTCCGCGCTCGCCGGCCTGGCTCAATTCACGACGTACCGCCGGGTCGATGGGGGCGCCCTCCTCGACCACCAGGAACGAAGTATAGGGCGTGAGGATGCCGTGCAGTTTGCCCAGCCGCGTAACCTCTTCCACCAGCTCCTTGTTCTCGCCGTGCAAACGAATCTCGTCGAGCAGATAGGCGACCTTGCGCAAGGCCCAGAGCCTCGGAAGATAGTCGTCGTCCCGGCCCTCGGTGAACTTGACCGCGTAAGTGAAGCTCTTGGCCTCATCGCCGACCTTGCCCCGGAGCGTGATGGTGCCGGCCCCGGCCCGCTTGTAGCGGCCGAGCATGGTCAACTGCCCGCCGTGGAACAAGTCCGGCAGTTTCTTGGGATAGACCTGCTCGACCTCGACATCGCCGAAGTCCACGGCCACATCGGACAGCACCGGGTTGGCGATCTTGGTGTAGAAGGAGGAGACCTTGACTTCGATATCCTCTTCGGGCTTAACGTACTCGCGCGTCCCGCGGTTCTGCTCGGCCATCAGGTCGAGGAGCTGGGTGTTGACGTCGTAGCCGACACCGAAGACGAAGACGCGGGCGTTCCGGGTGTTGGCCTTGCGGGCCTTGTCGAGGATGGCCTTGACGTTCTGCTCGCCGATGGTCGGGTTGCCGTCGGTCATCACCACGATCATCGGGACGTTCTTGGCGTCCTTGGCGACTTCCAGCGCGGCCTGGACCGCCTCGTCGAAGGCGGTGCCGCCGCGCGCCTGCATCGCGCCGATGTAGGCGTCGGCCTGCTTGCGGGTCTCGGCGTTGAAATCCGTCAAGTCCCTCTGGAACCGCCGCACGTCGCCGCTGAAGGCGATGATGTTGAAGCGGTCGCCCTCGTTCAGCGAGCCGACGCAGAACCGGAGCGCCTTCTTGGCCTGCTCCATCTTGCCGTCGGCCAGCATGCTGCCGGAGGTATCGACCACGAAGATGAAATCCTTCTTGAGAACCTTGGAGCGGTCGATGGCCACCTTGGGCGTGACGGTCAGCAGGAAGGTGCCGTCCTCGTTGCCGGGCTTGTGGCTGATCACCGCGAGGCCGACGTCCTTCGCGTCGCGGGAGAAGAGGATGTCCACATCGCGGGTCGGGTCCACGTCCTTGCCCTCAAAAGTCAGCAGGGCGTGGTGGTCATCCTTGCGGCTGATGTCAAACGGCTGCGTCGCCGAGTACACGGTCTTGAGCGGAATGCGCGATGCGATCTCGACCTTGACCACCAGTTGGCCGATGGTGCCCTCGTTGGGCTTGGCAGAGCGCAGGGGGTAGTTGAGGCGGACCAGTCCGGCGTCTTCGGGCAGCATCTGGGTGTAGGTCAGTGCCACCTTGGTCTCGGCGTTCGGCTCCATCGGAAAGATACGGCAGCGGAGCATTTGCGCCCCGACCCACTCCAGCAGGGCGGGGTCCTGTTGCTTGCGCACGATGTCCTCGTAAATCTTCTTGGCCCGCGCCGCGTCGAGCAGCTCGCCCTTGACCGGCTTGCCGTTGATCTCCATCTGGAAGGCCTTGACCGCCGCCTCGGCCGGCAAGGGGAACCAGTAGGTGCCCTCCATCCGGAAGCCGTTGGGGTTGTAAAACGTCGCGTTGACCGTCACCTCGGCGACCTGGTCTCGGACTTTGATATCCGCAGAGTGGTAACGGGTGAGGATCGCCTTGGGCCGGATCGGCTCCGGACGGACAATCGGCGGCCTCGGCCAAGGCCTCGGCTCAATGATGCGGCACGCATAAGCATAGCCGCCCAAAAGCGTTACCAACACACTCGCCACCACCGCGATACGCATCATACGATTCCACATGGCTCACCCTCCTTAGCAACCAAGAACCCGGACAGTCCCAAACCTAATGATATAGACGCACCGCGCCCCAAAAGGTTGCAGAAATAATGGCGTTTTTTT
>CAZBCO010000075.1:0-11153 GCA_964490295.1 uncultured Planctomycetota bacterium | reverse complement strand
CGCCCCGGCGTCGCCGAACTGACCCCGGAGCAGGCCGAGTTCATGACCAGCCAATACCCGGCGATTGTGCTCACCCAACTGCTCACCGGCGCGGTGCTCTCGTCTGCCTTCGCGGTGATTCTGCTCTGCCTGCTCTCGCGCCGGAATTATCAAGACGCGCTCGTCTGACGCGCCGATAATGGACATACCATGATCGCCCGGCGCAACATTGCCCGATTGGCTCGCAAGGCCCTCGCCGACCCGCGATACGCGCTGCGCGCCGGATGGCAGCGGCTGCGCGGAGCGCTCTCCTATCGGCGGGCCGACGGACGCAGCGCTCCGCCGGAGACCATCAGCCTGTTCCTCACCTTCCGATGCAACCTCCGCTGCGCGATGTGCGGGCAATGGGGGCCGACCGGCTCGGCGCGGGGCTACACGCCCGACACGCTGCGCGAGCAACTTTCGCGCGACGAGATCGCCCGGCTGATCGACGAGGTGCGAGGCTTCCACCCGAACCTCACCCTGTTCGGCGGCGAGCCGATGCTCCACCCCGACTTCGCGGGCATCGTGGCCGACATCAAGGCCGCCGGGCTGCGCTGCAACGTCATCACCAACGCCACGCCCCTCGAACGCTTCGCCGATGAGCTGGTCGAGGCCGGGCTGGACGAAATCATCTTCTCGCTCGACGGGCCGCGCGACGCCCACGACGCCGTCCGGGGCGTGCCGGGCACCTTTGACCGCGCGATGGCCGGACTTGAAAAGCTGCGCGAGGCGAAAGCCCGCACCGGCCGCCGCCGCCCCAGGCTGAACCTGACCAGCGTGGTCTACGAGGCCAGCTACGCGCGCCTACCGGATCTCCTCCCCATCGCCGAGCAGATCGGGGCCGACGCGCTCACCGTCCACCACCTCATCTTCTATGACCGCGCCACCTACGACCGGCACAACGCCTTTTTCGAGAAACGCTTCGGCACGCGCTGTCACGACTGGGAAGGCTTCGTCACCGACTGCCTGCCGGCCATCGACCCCGAACAGGTCCTCGCCGTACGCGACCGGATGCTGGCCACGCCGTCGCCGGTGGCCGTGTCGTTCTACCCCAACCTCACCGACGACGAGGTGCGGCGCTGGTACGGCGGGTTCGACTTCGCCCCGACCTCCTATTCCGGCCGATGCCAAAGCCCGTGGATGGTTGCCTACGTCTTTCCCGACGGCAGCGTACGGCCGTTCCACTCGATGAACTTCGTCGCCGGCAACCTCCGCGAATCGAGCTTCGGCGACCTCTGGAACAACGCCCGCTACCGCGACTATCGCCGCACCGTCAAGCAATGCGGCCGCTTCCCCATCTGCTCCCGCTGCACGGAATTGTATCGGTTTTGAAACGGAAAGAACAGCGGGGCTATCGGCTTAGGGCGTCTTGCAGGCTTTGCACCAGTTGCGGCAGGTTTTCACGCACCGTATCCCAGACGATATGCATGTCCACACCATCATACTCGTGGATTACAAAATTACGCATCCCGATCATCTGGTGCCAAGGCAGAGATGCGAATTGCTCACGTCCATCGGGTGACACTCGGCGGGCCGCCTCGCCAAGGATTTCGAGGCGACGAACTACCGCATCTTGAACCTGCGTATCCTCGAGAAATTCCTCGCGGGTCTTGTCGGCGACATACGCCGCCGCCAGGCGCGCCGCCTCCAGCATGTCCAGAAGATATTGTCGGTCACGTGGCATAGACGATCTCTGCTGATGAAAGTATGGCGTCGCGGCGCATCGGGTTTCGACTCCGCTCAATCCCCCGGCGTGTCAGCAGATCGACGTCGTGCCCGAACAGCTCTCGAAGCTCGTCCTGAATGCCAACCAGATCAAACAGCGTTGGATGAGCGTCGGCCTCAAAGGTCACCAGAACATCCACGTCGCTGTCCGGACCGAAGTCGTCGCGGATCGCGGACCCAAACAGCGCCAGCTCGCATATCCTGCTTCGGCGACACAGCGCCGCCAATGCGTCGTCCGAGATTTCGATGTTAGCGACCGCCATACAATATCTCCTCACCTCTAAACCATCATAATCCCGCCATCCCGCAACTTCAAGCCCCAATCAATAAACCGCCAAGCCCGTTATGAACTGCTTCAACGCGGTCGTCATAATTCATCTATCGCATACGAATCACTACGACCCTGTGTGGCCGAAGCCGCCGTGGCCGCGGACGGTGTCGGGAAGCTCGGCGACGGGGCGGAGCTGGGCCTGGACCACGGGCTGGATGACCATCTGGGCGATGCGCTCGCCGCGTTGGATGGTGAACGGCTCGGTGCCGAGGTTGGCGAGGATGATCTTGACCTCGCCGCGATAGTCGGCGTCGATGGTGCCGGGCGAGTTGACCACGATAATGCCGTGCTTGACGGCCAAGCCGCTGCGCGGGCGGACCTGGGCCTCGTAGCCGGGCGGCAGGGCGATGTGGAAGCCGGTGGGCACCAAGGCCCGCTCGCCGGGCGCCAGAACCAGCGGTTCGGTCACCGCCGCGCACACGTCCATGCCGCTGGCGTGCTCGCTCATATATTGCGGCATCGGGACATCTTCACAGCCGGGCTGCACACGAATCAGCAGTTCAATCTTGTTCATGCGTCTCAGTCTCTCCGGAAGCAGGGGCGGCGTGGTGCCGCGCAGGGGGCAGGATAAAACCATATCGACGAAGCACACCGTTCAGGGCGCGGAGCCGTTTCGCGGGGACCACCACGTGGCGTTCACCAGCCAGCAGGGCATAGCTCGAGGCCTTGGTGTCGTTAGCCACGAGGGCCGCCGCGACGGGATCGGCCATCTTGATGAGCACCGCATCGGAGACGCCCAGCACCGCGCCCAGCCCGCGCTCCAGATCGTCAAGCCAGACGCTCACGTTGTCGGGCAGGCCCTCGGAGCGTTCGGCCAGAAACCGTCGCACGTCATCGACCGCGCCCCCGGTCTCTGCGTGGTCGAGTATCCGGTCACGGTCCAGCCGCCAGACGTCGTCGCTGCGCGGAACGGCGAACCGTTCGAGCAGATGCCGGTCCGGGCCGACGAGGGAGCGACGGTCGCCGCAGAGCACCACATCGCGGTTGGGCAGTATCCGAAATAAGTTGCGGTGGGTGGCTTGCGGCGGTTGCCAGGTGTCGGTCAGACCGAGGCAATAGGCTCCCAGGCTGTTCAGCCGGACGAACAGCAGGCCGTCGTACCGCCCGCAGAAGTCATAGCTGTCCCGCCCCCAGTTGTCGCCCATTTCCGGCCATAGGCCGTGAGGATAAACATAGGCGAGGTCAACCAGGCCCAGCGTCCCCAGGGATTCCATCAAGAACGCCCGGGTGTATTGCCGGTCGATCGGCTCCTCCGCGTACAGGCTGCCGTACTGTGCGTCCGCGATGTACAGAAACATCGATTCCACCGCGGTGAAGAAGGCGTTTCCGCTGGCAAAGACGAACCGAAACGCTTCATCAAAGCTGGCCCATTGAGCCACGGGCCAGTGGCGAAGTGAGCTCCAGATGGCGGCCCGGCGGATCGCCGGACGAGACATGTATCGCTTCCCGCGCCCCCCTTGGCCGCGGATATGATTAATGCGATTCATCTCGTCGAAATCGTCGTTTGCGAGGAATCGGCACACCCCCTCGCGGAAGGCTTCGGGCGTCGGCGAGTTCAGCATCGCCCGCCCGGCGGGGGTCAGTGTCAACGCCCCCCCGCGAACCCGTGCCCATCCGCATTGCTGCACCAGCACCCCCCAGGCATGGCCGCGAACCGGCCCGCACGCTTCGTTTTCGTACTGATACCGGCGATCATGCTTAGTCTTCGTCTCCGGGACGTCCAGCGCGAAATCAGGCTGTACCAGCACGTCGGCCAGCAAGCGTTCG
Organism: uncultured Planctomycetota bacterium; assembly: GCA_964490295.1. Taxonomy (GTDB): domain Bacteria; phylum Planctomycetota; class PUPC01; order PUPC01; family PUPC01; genus CAZBCO01. The sequence continues at coordinate 7,309 of CAZBCO010000075.1, read as the reverse complement.
GAGCTGGCCGACAACCGGCCACTCTTCGGGGCGACTTTTAACTTCCCGTATTGCACCAGGCTCAGCACGCCGCCCAACTCGGTCAGCACCGTCGTCCCGCCCTCATAGACCTGCACCGGTCGGCCCTCGGTCGCCGCGTCCTGCCCAAAGACCCAGTCGGAGTACGATACCGACGCGGGCAGGGAATCGGTCACGCGAAGCACCGGGCGGGGCGGCTTGGGGAGCAGCTTACGCACCTCGGCGCGCAGGTCATCGCACAATAGGATCTGACCATCATCCTCAACCTTCAGAAAAACCGTCCCCAGCCAGGTCCTGCGTCTCGTATCGCCAATGTTTTCGGTGAGCTGCTTCACGGATGAAATCTCATACTTCGCCATGAACGCCCTTGCATTGACGCTTTTGTGATAAGCGGCTTCCGCGATCAGGCACTGAAGCTCTTGGGGAAGCTGCGAGAGGACAGCCTTCAAGCCGCTGTCCGCTTCGCCCAGCAGGCTGCCGTCCGTGCCCCGGCACTTGGCCAGGATGGCTTGTACGATGTCGGCCTTGCGTGTGGGCAGGCGGGAGAGGCCGATCTGCTGCGCCAGATCCTTCAAATCATAGCCGGTTAGACTCAGCAGATGTTCTTCCTGTTGCATAGCGGTCCCTGATGCTCCGGGAGCGTTTCATAGATGCCTTGACCGGCGGCAATTCTACCGCAGCACGCGCCGCGGCGCAACCCGGTGGCCTGGAATTATCGCATGGCTGCCAGGGTGTCGGCGGTGGTAACGATGTGGGCGGCGAGGGCGGTTTTGGGGATGCGGTCGAGCGATTCGACGGCGCCGTCGGCGCGGAGCAGCTCGACGCTGGTGACGTCAGAACCCATCGCGGCGGGGCCGTTGAGGACGATGAGATCGAAGTGCTTGTCGCGCAGCTTGCGGAGCGCGTTGTCGCGGCCGTTTGCGGCTTCGAGAGCGAAGCCGATGTGGATGCGTTGCCTGCCGTCAGGCTGGGCCTTGTCGATTCCGATCTGAGCGGCGATGTCGTCGGTGCGCTCCAGCTCAAGCGTCATTGGGCCGTCGGTCTTTTTGATTTTTCCTGGGACGCGCTGGGCGGGACGGTAGTCGGCGACGGCGGCGGCCATCACCACCACATCGGCGTCGGCCACGGCCTCTATCACGGCCTGGTACATGTCTTGCGCGGAGACCACGGGGATCAGCGTGGTGCAGTCGGGCAGCTCGCAGGCGACGGGGCCACAGACCAAGGTGACCCGGTGGCCGGCGTCGTGGGCGGCCTGGGCGACGGCGCAGCCCATCCGGCCGGTGGAGGCGTTGCTGAGGAAGCGGACGTCGTCGAGGAACTCGCGGGTCGGCCCGGCGGTGATCAGATAATTCATGGGAGCAGCGCCTCGGCGGCGGCGAGAATCTCCGCCGGCTCGGCCATCCGTCCGGGGCCTTGGGTGCCGCAGGCCAGCCAGCCGTCGGCGGGGCCGACGGTGTGGTAGCCGAGGGCGTCCAGCGTCTGCACGTTGCGCTGAACGATGGGGTTGGTCCACATCCCGTTGTTCATCGCCGGGGCGAGGAGGATGGGTACGCGGGTGGCGGCGGCCATCACCGTGGTGGTCACCACGTCGTCCGCCAGGCCGCCGGCGATCTTGCCGATGACATCGGCGGTGGCCGGAGCGATGACGATCAGCTCGGCGCGATCAGCCAGAGCGATATGGTCCAGCGGGCGGGTGCCCGGCTCCGGCCACAGGGTGGTGGCCACCTGGTTGCCGGAGACGGCTTCGAAGGTGGTGTGGGTGACCAGCCGTCGGGCGGCGTCGGTCATGGCCACAGTCACGTTGGCCCCGCGCTGACGCAGTTGCGAGGCGAGCGCGGCGGCCTTGTAGGCGGCAATCCCGCCGGTCACGCACAAGACGATCTCGCGGCCCTTCATCGCCGCCTCCTTTCCCATCGGGGCACCGGGGCGCCTAGTCGCCGGGGGCGGCGTCCGAGGCGGACGGTATCTGGACGGTCTCGCCTTCGGGCAACGCGGCGATGACCTCGCTGGTATCGTCGGACGACACCAACTGGAGCTTGCCGCCGGCGATCTCTTCGACCACCGTCCGAATCGGGCGGCCGCCGCTGTTCTGGGTGATGACCGGACTGTGCATCCGCATCAGGTCGATCAACCGCTTCTGGACCAGCGAGGTCAGCTTGAAGCGACCGTGCAGCTTTTCGGATAATTCGCGTAACAGAGCCTCGTTCATCTCATCCTCCATGCGTTGGTGGAACTGTCACAAAACCGGTTGAGCGGCCGCGCCGCTCATCAGAGTCCGTATGGTATTCACCGCGTCGTCGAGGTCGTCGTTGATCACGCGATGGTCAAAATGTTCGTCAGCGGCCTCGCGCTCGCGTTCGGCCGCTTCGAGCCGTTGGCGTCGTTCGTCGGCCGTCTCGGTGTTTCGGCGTTCGAGCCGCAGGCGCGCCGCGTCGCGGTCGGGAGCATCGAGAAAGATGTAACAGGCGTTCGGATAGCTCCGGCGCAACTGGGCCGCGCCCTGCACGTCCACCTCGACGAGCACGGTCTTGCCTTGAGCCAGCTCGGCTTCGAGGCGGGCCTTGGGCGTGCCGTAGAGGTTGCCGTTGTATGCGGCATGCTCGGCGAACTCGCCGCGTTCCACCTGGCTCTGAAATTGCTCTCGGCTGACGAAATAGTAATCGACGCCGTCGCGCTCGCGTGGCCGGGGGGGCCGGGTGGTGGTGGAGACGCTCATCACCACATTGGGGTCTTCGAGCAGGCGGCCGCAGACTGTGGTCTTGCCGGACCCGGACGGGCCGGAGATGACGACCATCCGGCCGGGGCGCGTCGCTTCGGGGGCTGGGGCTTCGCTTGGCTTCATTCGATGTTGAACACCTGCTCTTTAATTTTTTCGACCTCGCCGCGCAGGTCGATGATCAGTTCGGTCATCTGCGGATCGGCGGCCTTGGAGGCCATGGTGTTGGCCTCACGGTGCATTTCCTGGGCGATGAACTCCAGCTTCCGTCCGATGTTCTCGTCGGGCAAGGTCTTGACGAAGTGATCGATGTGGGCCTTCATCCGGCAGAGCTCCTCGGTGATATCGGAGCGCTCGCCATAGAGGATCGCTTCGCGGGCCACCGCTCCAGGCTCCAGCTTGGCCCCGGCTTCTTGCATCAGTTTGTTGACGCGCCGGGTGAGGCGTCGGCGATACTGCGCGACCGCCTGCTCGACGCGCTTCTCAATCCGCTCCACCAGGCGGGTTATGCGTCGGCAAATGGTCGACAGGTCCCGCACCAGGTGTCGGCCCTCGGTGCGGCGCATCGTAATCATGCGGGTGATCGCCTGCTCCAGCGCGGGCTTGACTCGCCGCCAGACCTGATTCCCGGCGGTGACCGAGACCTCTTCGGTCACGGTCGCTCCCGGAAGCAGCGCGACGCGGTCGATCTGAATCTCGGACGCGAGGCCGAACTTCTTGCGTAAGGTTTCGAGCTGCTTCACATAGCTGGCGATGATGCGCTCGTTGAAGACGGTGTCGCCGGCGCCGGCCCAGTCGATACGCACGGAGATTTCCACCGAGCCTCGCGCGATATGCCGGGCCACCGCGGTCTCAATCCGGTCCACCACGCTGGGGATATTCAGGTCCAGCCGCACACGGGTCTTGAGGTGCTTGCCGTTGAAGGAGCGGACGGTCACATCGACGGAGCAGTCCTTGCTCTTACGGCTGGCTTGTCCGAACCCGGTCATGCTCTGCGGCATGTCAGTCTCCCGTGTCGGCGTCGGTATCCGGCAGCTCGATCTCCACCTCGTCGGGCAGGTCAGCGGCCGGGGTTGTGGTGGTGCCCGCCGGGGGTGTCGTCAGGTCCGTCGGCGGGGTGACGGGCGTGCCCATCCCGGCCGGGGGCGTGGTGGTGCCGGTGGTTTCGAGCACGCCGCGCTCGTCGACCGGGCTGTCGCCGGTGGGCACCCTCTGGGTGCCGGCGGTCAGGCCCAGCACCAGGGCCAGGATCAAGAAGACGGCCGCCATCACACCGGTCGCCTTTTCGATCTGGCTGGCGGCTCGCACGCCGAGCGCGGAGTCCGCTCCGCCGATGCCACCCAGGGCACCGGCCAGCCCTCCACCGCGGCCGGATTGCAGCAACACGGCAATGACCAGCAGAATGGCGTCAATCACAAAAATCACAAGCAAAACGGTCCGCAGGGTCTCCACCTAGCACTCCTTGTATTTGATAATGCCCACAAACGATGCGGCGTCCAGTGCGGCGCCGCCCACCAGCGCCCCGTCAATGTCTTCTTGTTCGAGCAGGTCGGCGGCGTTACCGGGCTTGACACTGCCCCCGTATTGAATCCGCGTTGCCGCCGCCACCTCGCTGCCCAGCATCTCGCCCAACAGCGAGCGGATGAAGGCGTGGACCTCCTGGGCTTGTTCGGGCGAGGCGGTGACGCCGGTGCCGATGGCCCAGACCGGCTCGTAGGCGAGCGTCACGTCGGCCATCTGGGCGGCGGTCAGGTCCGCCAGGCCGCCGCGAATCTGGGTCTCAATCACGCTCTGCATCCGGCCACTCTCGCGCTCGTCGAGCGTCTCGCCGATGCAGACGATGGGCGTGAGGCCATAGCCCAGGGCGGCCTTCAGCTTGAGGTTGACGCCCGCATCGGTCTCTCCGAAATACTGGCGTCGTTCCGAGTGGCCGATGATCACGTGGGTGGCGCCGACGTCGAGAATCATCGGGCCGGAGATTTCGCCGGTGAACGCGCCCTTGGGTTCGGGGTGCAGGTTCTGGGCGCCGACCACGATGCGGCTGCCCTTGAGGGCCTCGACCACGGCGGGCAGATAAACAAACGGGGGGCAGACGCCGACATCGACGGCCTCCTCGTTGCCCACCGCCGCTTTCAGCTCCGCGGCCAGCGTCCGAGCCGAGGCCAAGTCCATGTGCATCTTCCAGTTACCGGCAATAAAAAGGCGTCTCATCAGCCAAGTTCTCCTTTTTCAAATCGCTATCCCAACCTGATATCACGTCAGGCCCGCGCCCTGCCATCGGGCGGACCACCGGGCTAATCCGCCCGGGGAAACGAGCCGAGGATTTTGAAGAAGCTGCAACACTTCTCAGCCGCGGCCAGGCCGTCGGCCACCGCTTCGTCGTCCCGGTGCCCTTCGATATCCACAAAGAAAAAATACTCCCACGGCTTGTCACGCGACGGCCGGGGATACAGGTACGTCATGTTCAGTCCGTGCTTGCGGATGACATTGAGCAGCTTCCACAAGGCCCCCGCCTGGTGCTGAACCGAGCAGAGCATCGAGGTCTTGTCGCGTCCGGTGGGCTTCGAGCCGTCCCGGCCAATGATCAGGAACCGCGTCACGTTTTTTTCGACATCCTCGATATGGGCTTGCAGGACATTCAGGCCGTAGATGCGGGCGGCCATTTCGTGGGCGACAATGGCCGTGGCCTTGTCTTGGGCCGCCTCCTGGGCCGCCTGCGCGGTGCTGGCCGCGTCCACCAGTTCCACATCGGGCAAATGTTCGGCCAACCAGTCCTGACACTGGGCCAGTGCGATGGGCTTGGAGGCCACGCGGCGGACATCGGACAGCTCGCTCAGCCCCAGCAAGTTGAGGTGAATGGGTAGAATCTCTTCGGAGAGCACCGTCAACTCGCTGGTGAGGAACATGTCCAGCGTTTCGCCGACCGCGCCTTCGGTGGAGTTTTCGATGGGGACCACGCCGCAGTCGGCTCGGCCGGTTTCCACGGCGGCGAAGACCGAGCGGATGTTTCTGGCGGAGACATAATCGGCTTTCTGGCCGAAGATATCGTACGCGGCGACGTGCGTGAAGGTGGCCTCCGGGCCGAGGAACGCGACGCGCGTCGGCTCCTCCAGGGCGCGGCAGGCCGAGATGATTTCGCGGAAGATGCCGCGGACCGCGTCGTCGGACAGCGGCCCCGGATTCCGCTTTCTGAGCTGGGCGTAGATTTGCTTCTCGCGGGTGGGGACAAAGACCCGCCCGGCGGCCTTTCCCTTCTCCTTGCCGACCTCTTCGACATAGCGCGCTCGCTCGCAGACCAGGTCCAGAATCTGGCGGTCAACGTGGTCGATTTTGCGGCGCCAGTCGGCAAGCGACATCGCAGGCTCCGTTCACGGGTTGTGGCAGCTCATGCGCCGCCCTGTGGGCATACCTTGCCCAAGCCGCCCGAAGTGAGGGCGAAATGGAGAATATAACCCGCTGGCGGCCCAGAGTCAATCAAAAACGCAAATCAACACGCTCGAAGTGTCGTCGACAAGCCGGAAAACCGCCAGGATAAATCGGTTTTTGACGGACCCTTTGTCGCCAATATCGGACGTTCCAAATCATCATGCGAGGCCCGCCACCGCATATTCCGTTGGAAAAGGCCGGTGTATCATTAAGCGCATTGGACGCTTATCCGCTTTTAAAACAAGGACTTATAATATAAGACACCGCCGATGACAAGATATGACGCTCGCCGGAGGGGGTTTTGACTGTTGCGGTACGCCGAGGTGTCGATAACTATTTCAGCAAGGCGCGCCGCCAGGCCGTTTGCTCCGGTCTGATGATGAGGTATAATATGTATGGCCGTTTGTAATTTCGATGGGGGTTGACGATGCGCCGTATCGGGCTGATCCTGCTGCTGACAGGCTTGCTGCTTCCGGCGACGCGCGCCGCGGCGGACACGGTCTATCTCCGCAATGGACGCACCGTCGAGGGCGTGATTGTCAAGGCCCGAGGCGGGGAGCTGATACTTCGCACCGAAGCCGGCGACGTGACCTATCCGCAGGACGACGTGAAGTTTTTTGACGTGGTCCGCCCGGATGCCAACGGCACCCCGCAGACCAAGCGGCTGATGTTCAAACTCCCGCCCCTCAAGCTGCCGTTCGAACACGAAAGCCGGTATTACCTCTCGAAGAGCGATATCGCCCCCCACGTGGCCACCAACGCCGGCAAGGCCATGGACCAGTTCTTCAAGACGTTTCAACGTCTGTTCCGCATCGACGACGACGAGGTGCCCCAGAAGAAAACGGAATTGGTCATCTTCAAGGATGAGAAGGGCTTCATGGAGTACGCCGAGTCGTTGGGGGCCAACCTGGTCCGGGGCGTGGTGGGCTTCTACCGCAGCACACCGGGCGGCCCGGATATGATCGTGACCTATCGGCGGCAGACCAAGGAGTTCCACACGCTGAGCACGCTCTACCACGAGGGCACCCACCAGTTTGTGATGATGGTGATGGACCCCAAGAAGCCGCCGCCGCTCTGGGTGAACGAGGGGCTGGCGGTCTATTTCGAAAACAGCCAGTTCCGAAACGGGCGGCTGTACACCGGCATCAT
>CAZBCO010000074.1:0-6172 GCA_964490295.1 uncultured Planctomycetota bacterium | reverse complement strand
GACCCGTTCGCCGCGCTGTCCGCGGGTAAGCCCGCTGAGGCCTCTGGAGCACCCTCTGAACCCATGGTGATTACCGCGCATGGCCCGCTGATTTTTGAGCGGATGATCAATCAGACCACGGTCGAAAATAACGTGGTGGTGGTGCGCTCGGGGACCCGGATGACCTGCCGTCAGTTGCTTCTCACCTTTGAGTCCGGCGGCGTTGAAGCCCGGCCCGAAGCGGAACGTAAGGGCGGGATGGCCCTCAAGCACATGCTGGCCAGAGACAAGGTCGTGATTCGTAATGCCGGTCAGACCTTTCTGGGCGACTCGTTTGACTGGGACCCCCGTGCCGCCGTCGGGAAGCTCGCGGGGGTGCCGGCAAGGATGGTGACCGAAGACACGACCGCCCACGCGGATGTTATCGAGTTTGAGCAGAAAACCAACCGCATCCGGTTTCTCGGCAATGCCGTGGTGCATATCCAACTGAAGCCCGAATGAAAACCTCCCTGTTTGACTACGACCTGCCGGAGCGTTTTATCGCTCAGCACCCGTCCGAACAGCGCGACGCATCGAAGCTGATGGTGCTGGATCGACGCGACCGGTCCATTACCCATCGGCGGTTCTCGGACCTGACAGAATACCTCGGCGAGGGCGATGCCTTGGTATTGAACAACACGCGGGTCATTCGGGCAAGGCTGTACGGCAACCGGCTGACCGGCGGCAAGGTCGAGATGCTTCTGATTCGCCCGGTGTCGGAAGGCTCCGGCGATGAATGGTTGGTGATGCTGCGCTGCCGAGCATCACTGCGGGACGGCGAGACGGTTCGTTTTTCGGACGCCCTGTCGGCCACGGTGCTTGGGCGCGACAGCGCCGGGACGTCGCATGCCCGCCTGATATGTGAGGGGGATCTGGCCGACGAGTTAAACCGTATCGGCCGCACCCCGCTGCCTCCCTATATCCAACGCACACGGCTTGCCGATCCTTTTGAGGGCGAAGACGCCGAGCGCTACCAGACGGTATACGCCGAAGCTCCCGGGGCCGTCGCCGCCCCGACCGCGGGCCTGCACTTCACCCCCGAATTGCTCACCACCGTTCAGGCCCGGGGATGTCGCATCGCTCAACTGACCCTGCATGTCGGCCCCGGTACTTTCAAGCCGGTGAAGGCCGAATCCGTCGAGGCCCACCAGGTGGATCAGGAGAGCTACGAGCTGCCGGAGACCACGGCGCGCATCGTGAACGACGCCCGGCGCGTGGTGGCCGTGGGCACCACCTCATGCCGCGTGCTCGAGACGCTGGCCGATGATTCCGGCCGCGTTCGCTCCGGTCGGGGTTGGACCGAACTCTACATCTACCCGCCTTACCGGTTCAAGGCGGTTAACGCACTGGTGACCAACTTTCACCTACCCAAGAGCTCCCTGCTGATGCTGGTCAGCGCCCTGGCTACCCGGGAGTTTATTCTGGCCGCCTACGAAGAGGCGAAGCTCCACGACTACCGATTCTATAGCTACGGCGATGCGATGTTGATTCTTTAGCGTGCCCGGCGGCGAGCACGTTCGGGGGAGTCAGCCCGATGCCAAGCGACGCCGCTCATTGACCAAATGGTGAGCCGCACGCGTGGTTTCCGGCAGCCTGAACTTTGGGGCGCATCTCAGCACCAGGCGAACCGACGTCGGGATATCGGCCAGATGACCGGGCGAAACATAGACGGGCTTGACCTGCTCCCGCGTCCGCAAGACCGAGCCAACCGTTTTGCCCTTGAACCGAAGCCTGGCCCGACGGCCTCGGACGGGACCCACCGGCCGATGCTCGCCCACCAGCCGGGACTTGGCACATCCCACCGACGGGATGCCGAGCCAAAGCCCGGCGTGGGACGCCAGCCCGATGCCCCGCATGTGGGCGATCCCCTGGCCGTCGAAAATGACAACCTCCGGAACCGTGTTCAGCAGCCGGAACGCCTCCAGGAGGGCGGGAATCTCACGGAAGCTGAGCAGGCCGGGGATGTACGGAAACGCCACGCGCAGCGAGGCCGAGCGGGTCTCCACGGTTCGGAAGCCGGGCAGCTCCATGACCACCACGCCGGCATGCATCAGGTCGCTGTGTTGGTCATAGGAGACATCGGCCCCGGCCACCAGCCGAAGTCGCCGGGGAAGTGGGCACAAGATCAGGCGTTGGCGGAGTTGGTTCTGAATCGCCACCGCTTGATGAGCGTCGGCGGGCCAGGCGTGAAGCGTGGGGAACTTCATTGGGCCGGCTGGGCCACGGGGCCTTGTTGCATCACCGGTTCCAGCACCGCCAGAGCCTTGTCGGCGATGGCTTTCTCCTGGTCGCGGGCCAGACGCCAGTTCCTCAGCGATTGGCTGAGCAGGGCTTGTTCGATGAGTGCGGCCCGCCGGGCCAATTCGAGCGATTTACCCAGCCGCTCAACCCGGAGCAGCCGCCAGCGTTCCGCGGCGTCCAAGTCGCCGCTGGACCGGGCGAGGACTTCGCGGCTGCGGGCGACCTTCGCGGCCTCCAGCTCGCGTTCGTAGCGGTCCAGCTCAATCCGCAGTTGCCGTTTGGCCAGGCGTTGTGAGCGTTTCAGGCGCCGCTCGCGCTCGCTCAGGGCCTTCTCAACCGCGTCGGCGATATCGCTGCGGAACTTGGCCAGCGTCTTCTCATCGTAGGAGACGCGGATGCGATACGCCGCCGGATGCACGCGCTGCGGCTCTGCACCAGAGGCGACCACGCCGCTCAACGCCAGAAAGAAAAGGGGAACCGTTCGTAACATCAGACCTCTCCGCTATTCGTGTTCATCCACCTTATTCTACCCGGCCGGGCCGGGCCAATCAACGGCCTCTTGTCGCTCGGCGCGGGCGTGCCCCTTGCAACAGGCCGACCAGCGTCGTCTCCAGCAGAACCCGTGGCGGTGCCGCAGACCGCTTCATCCGGGCCTCGCATTGGGTGAGGGCGTGTGTGCTGCGTCGCAGGTCGCCGAGAGAGAAGGCGTTGACCTGGGCGAGGAATTTCGCAATAAAATAGTTCACCCCCACCTTGCGGACGGCATCGACGGGCTTCAGCCCGTTGAGCAGAAGCTCCTTGACCGCCCAGAGCCGCCGGATATGACGCGACACGGAGAAGAGGATCGGGCTGGGGTGCGAGCTTTGTTCCAGAAGTCGGTCGAGAATCACCAGGGCTTCCGACGCATTGCGCTCGCCGATGGCGTCGGTCAGGTCATAAATCTCGCGTCCCCGGTCGCGCAGCGAGGCCGCCTCCACGTCGTCCGCGGTGATGCTCTTGCGTTGGCCGATATAGGTGGCCAACTTCTCAAGCTCGCTGTCGATGGTGCCCAGGTCGGTACCCAGAAAATCAGCCAGCAGAGCCGCCGCGGCCGAGTCGATCTTGCACCCGTGAAGGCCGACCCGGTCGAGAATCCAGGGCATCACCTGATTGGGGTAGATGCGGTTGCAGACCACCAGGCCGTCGTTCGCCAGCACCGTCTTGGCCAGCCGATAGGAGCGATTCACGCTGCTCAAAAGTAACACGAGGTAGCCGTCTTTGGGCGGGCCTTCGGCATAGTCCGCCAGCAGGTCCCAGCGGTTCTTAATCGGCTTGCCGCCCTTGGTCAGTAAGCTGTCGGCGTTGGAGACCACCGTCAGGCGAGCGGGGTGGAACATGTCCAGCGTGCGCACGCTGTCCATGACCTCGGCGAGGCGCACCGTCGAGCCATCCTGCGACGTCATCGCACAATGCTCGTACCGCTTCTGAACGGCCTCGGTGATGGCCGCGACCGCCTCGCGGGCGAGGAAGGCTTCGGTGCCCTCAATCAGGTACAAGGGGGCGATATGCCCCGCGGCAAGTTTGGATTTCAGGGCGGGGCCGGAAAGGCCGGCCTTTGCTTTGGCCAAAACACGTCTCCTGATGAGCCATTATCAAGGATGCCGATTCTAGGCGGAGGGTGCGGCCCTGTCAAGCGACACGGATGCAGCATGCCGGGGCGACAGCGAAATAGTCTCTCTGGGGCAGGGGAGAACGGTTGTGTCATGCCCTCTGTCGAGATTTACAGGGAGTAGCGTCCGTTGATCTTCTCGTCGCCACGGTCATACTGGCGGAGCTGCTCGGCTTGCTGTTTCAGCAGGGAAGAGCTTTTGTCGCCCTCCATCACCAATTTCTTCAGCTCTCGAACAATGCGGGTCACGTTGGCCACGATCTTTCTCAGGGCGTCGCGGTCGGCCGGAGCGAGCGATGACTCGTGTTCCAGCAGCGTCTGGCATTGCATCCCGATATCATCCAGGGGCTGAGCCAGCCGCTGGATGGCCTGCCGCATGGCTCGCGCCACGGCCACGTGGTCCTTCTGGGCCAGCGTCGCCTTCTTCTGTTCGGCAATGCGCACCACCATCTCATTGTACATCGCGTAGAGATCGGAAAACTCGTTTGCCGGGTCCTTGGCGTCGATACGGGCCAGGTCGCCCTCTCGAATACGGTATTCTTGCATAAAGATCGCCTGCATCGGCTTGTGAACCTTGATGCGAAGCACGGCGTAAACGACGCCCACAATGATGATCAGTGTGACTGCGAGAAGGATAAACGCCCCCAGCATCAGCGAGTCGATCAGGCGGCCGACCACGGTCATCGGTTGTCGGATGAGCACGGCCCCGGCCGGTGTCTTCAACGTGGGGTCATCGAAGAAGGGCAGGGCGACCACGTAATGATCGCCTTCTTCACGGCCTAACCCGTCGATCGGTGCTCCGGGCTTGACCGCCGCCGCCACGAGGCTCGCGGCGAAGTACCCGTTGCTCGATGCCAGGGTGGTGCGGTCCGAGCGGATAATGAGCACCTGGCGACGCAGCAGATCGGTGTTGGCCAGCGTTTCCACATATTGCTTGGCAATCTGTTCGCGCTGCTCCTCGGTTTGGCCACGGGCCAGCCACGACCGAACCATGGTGGCCTGGCTGGTCAATTCCTCCCGGATGTTAGCGGTGAGGATATGCCGCTGAACAAGGTATTGATAATAAAATGAGGCAAGGCTTAAAAAGATGATCGCAAGCCCCAGTCCCAACGTCAACTGCCGAAGCAAGCTGCCTTTGCGCTTGGCCATGTGGGTTTCCTCTCTCTCTCCAGAAGCGGGTGACAGATTTTAGCGCGATGCACCGGTCTCATGCAACAGAAATGCTCGCCAAACCTTGGCGCGGCTTATGCCAATTGAAAGTGCGGGCAAAGCGCTATCCCAATTTATCCGGCAGCCGATATAATAGAATAGTAGACAGGCGGGCCTTGGGGCGCGTCATCGGCATACGGGCAAGGGCAAAGGTATTTGAAAAAGGCTTCTCAAAGGTCGGATAGCGGCCCCCAGCGGGCAGTTACCCAGCATCGCATTGGTGGATTTACACTGATCGAGAAGATCGGTCAGGGAGCGATGGGGGCCGTGTTCAAGGCCCGCCAGGAGGCGTTTGGTCGCTTGGTAGCTCTCAAAGTCCTCCCGCAGAGTCTGGCCAGAAATCCTGCATTTCTCGAACGTTTTCTTCGCGAGGCTCGAGCCGCCGCCCGACTCAGCGACCCCAATATCGTTCAGGCCATCGATGCCGGTGAGGCCAACGGCTATTATTACTTTGCGATGGAGCTGGTCGATGGGCAAAGCCTGGCCGCCCTGCTGGCCCGGCAGGCCCGCCTGCCCGAACGGCGGGCGCTTGAAATCACCCGCGACCTGGCCAGGGCGCTGCAACACGCCCATCGCGAGGGCATTACCCCCCGGGATGTGAAGCCCGCCAATATCCTCCTCGGCAACGACGGCACGACCAAACTGGCCGACCTTGGGCTGGCCCGGGAGACCCAACAGACCAAGAGTGATGTAACACACGCCGGCGATACGATGGGCACCCCCGACTATATCTCCCCCGAACAGATTCGCGGCGATAGGGAACTCGACGGTCGGGCGGATATCTATTCTCTGGGGGCAACGCTTTATCACATGCTGACCGGCACGTCGCCCTTCCTGGGAGGAAACAGCGCCCAGGTGATGACCCGACACCTGACCGAGCCGATTCCGGACCCCCGCAGCACCGTTCCCGAACTCAGCCCGGCCTGTTCCCAGATTGTGCGCAAGGCGATGCAGAAGGAACGCGAGCGACGCTATGGCACCGCCGGGGACATGCTGAAGGATGTCGAGGCCGCGCTCGCGGGGGAGGGCGTCTCCGGGGGCGGATTGAGGCCTTTT
>CAZBCO010000073.1:0-5789 GCA_964490295.1 uncultured Planctomycetota bacterium | reverse complement strand
GATGAAGATTTCGCCGTCGCGTACCACCGTATCAGGCAGGGCGCTCGCCACTGCCAGGGTGATCGCACTGGGCGGGTTGATAATCGGCTCGAAGTGCTCGATGTCAAACATTCCCAGGTTGGTGAGGGTGAACGAGGGGTGGCGGCGCTCCTCGGCGCGGAGCTTGCCCTTGCGGGCGCGACCCACCAGGTCGGTCGCGGTGGCGACGAGCTGCTCGAACGACAACGCCCCGGCGTCACGGATGACGGCCACGGTCAGGCCCTGGTCGGTGGCGACGGCGAGGCCGAGGTTGACGCCCTTCCACTTGATGATCCGGCCCCGGTCATAGCTCCAGTTGGCCGAGGGGTTGGCCTCCAACGCCTTGACGCAGGCATAGGCGACCAGGTGCGTGACCGTCACGCCCATCTTTTCTTTGAGCGTCGCGCGGAGCTTGAGCAGCCGGGTCACGTCGGCCCCACGGGTGATGTAGAAGTGCGGGATAAGATGCTTGGACTGCACCACGCGGAGTGCCTGGGTCTTGAGGCGGAAGGACATTTCTTCGATGTCGGCCTCGTCGTCGGCCACGTCCAGTTCGGGCAGCTCGTCGTCGGGGCGCGGACGGGGCGGCTTCTCAAGCGGCTTCGCTCCGGGTTTAATGACCTTGATCGCGGCTTTGACGTCGTCGGCGACGATCCGCCCGTCCGGGCCGCTGCCCTGGAGCAGGTGATAGTCGATGCCCGCATCGTCGGCGAGCTTCTTGGCGTAGGGCGAGATGATCTTGAATCCGGGCGGCGCGGCCTCGGGCGTCGGCGTTGATGCCTTCTCCTGGGGTTCGGGCCGGGCCTTCTCGACTTGGGGTTCGGGCGAACGTTCGGCCTTGGGTTCTTCTTTTTTCTTTTTCTCTTTCTTTTTTTTCGGCTCCGGTTTCGCCTCTTTCTTGGTCTCTTCTTCTTCAGGTTCCTCTTCCTCGGGCTGTTCTTTCTTTTCTTGGGCCTCTTCCTCTTTTTCTTCTTCAGACTCGGCCTCTTCTTCGGGTTCCTCCTCGGCTTCCGGCTCGTTCGGCGACTCTTCTTCTGCCTCCTCGGCGGAATCCTCCTGCGGCTCGGCCTCGCCGTCCGCTCCGCCCTCGGCATCGATCAGGGCGATGACCGCTCCGACGCGCACCTCGGAGTCATCGCCGTGTTTGATCTCGGCAATCACGCCGTCGCGAAAGGCTTCGAGTTCCATCACCGCCTTATCGGACTCGACCTCGGCGAGCACGTCGCCTGCCTTCACCGTGTCGCCGGCCTTGACCTTCCACTCGATGATCTTGCCCTCTTCCATACTGTCCGAGAGCTTCGGCATGGTCACTTCATACATCGTGATAACTCCTCCTGGTTTCGTTTTCCTTGCGTCGCTACTTCCCCCGGCTCACCACCTTTTTCGCGGCGGCGACGACGTCCTCGGTGTGCGGGATGCCCGCCTGCTCCAGCTCGCGGGCATAGGGCAGGGGGGCATCGCATCCGGAGACGCGCGCCACCGGGGCGTCGAGATAATCGAACACAATCTCGTAAATGTTGGCGGCAATTTCGGCTGCGATGCCGCAGGCGGGGGGGCACTCCTCGACCACCACCGCCCGGTGCGTCTTCGCCACCGAGTCGGTCACCGTCTCCTTGTCCCAGGGCCGCAGGGTGCGGAGGTCGATGACCTCGGCGTCGATGTCCTGCTTGGCCAGATGCTCGGCGGCGTCGAGCGCCACGGCGGTCATTCCGCCATAGGCCACCAGGGTCAGGTCGCTCCCGTGCCGCCGCACCAGGGCTTTGCCCAGCTCGGCGGGTTCGAGGTTGTCCGGCACCTCGCCCTTGGTGTTGTACATCCCCTCGTGTTCGAGGAAGATCACCGGGTTGTCGTCGCGGATGCTGGCCTTGAGCAACGCCTTGGCGTCGGCGGGCGTGGACGGATAGACCACGATCAGGCCGGGCGTGTGGACGAAGATCGCCTCGGCGCTGTGCGAGTGCTGCGAGCCAAGCTGGTGTCCGCCGCCGCCCGGCATGCGGAGGGTGACCGGCAGCGTGACCTGCCCGCCGAACATATAGCGCATCACCGCGAGGTGGTTGAGAATCTGGTCCATGGCGACGTAGGCGAAATTGACGGTCATCAGTTCGGGCACGGGACGCAGCCCGGCCATCGCCGCGCCGGTCGCCATCCCGACGATGCCCGCCTCGCTGATCGGGGTGTCCATCACCCGCGCGTCGCCGAACCGCTTGAGCAGGCCGCGCGTCACCTTGAACGAACCCTCATAAAGCGCCACGTCTTCGCCGAAGACAATGACGTTCTCGTCGCGCTCCATCTCCTCGTGCAGCGCCTGATTCAGCGCCTCTCGATATCTGATCTCCGGCATCGTGCCTCCTCTGGGTCATATAGGGCGGATACGACGGATACGTCCTATTCGACGTAGACATCCTTCAACAGGTGGGCCTTGGGCAGCTCGGCCCCCGCCTTCGCGAAGGCGACGGCGTCGTCGAGCTGCCGGCGAATCTTCGCATCCAGCGCGTCCAGCTCCTGCTGCAGCTCCGTCTTGGCCTCGTCGCTGTCGCCGAAGTCGTGCATCAGCGCGGCCTGGATTCGGGGGATCGGGTCGCGGCCCTTCCAGAACTCAATTTCTTCTTTGTCGCGATAGCCGACACCGGGGTCGGACATTGAATGGCCGCGATAGCGGTAGCACCGGGCCTCGATGAACGACGGCCCCTTGCCCGCCCGGGCGTCCTTGATGGCTCGCTCGGCGACCGAGGCCATCTTGAAGAAGTCCATCCCGTCGCACACATAGGTCGGCATCTCATAGGCCTCGGCCTTGCGGGCCAGCGACGAGCTGGCGCTGGACCGAGCCACGCTTGACCCGATGGCGTATTTGTTGTTCTCGCACACCCACACCACGGGCAGCTTGTACAGCGAGGCCATATTCAGGGCCTCGTGATACACGCCCTGGTTCGTCGCCCCGTCGCCGAAGAAGCACAGCACCACTCGCGGCTCCTGCTTGTGTTGCACCGCTTTGGCCACGCCGACCGCGATGGGGCACATTCCTCCGACAATCGCATAGCCGCCCAGGAAATTGATATCCCAGTCGAACATGTGCATCGAGCCACCCTTGCCCCGGCAGCACCCATCGGCGTGCCCGAACAGCTCGGCCATGCACTTGCGCGGGTCGCCGCCGCGAATTACATAGTAGGCGTGGTCGCGGTATGACCCGATGGCATAGTCCTCCGGCCGAAGGTGCCACAGCGCGCCCACCGCCACTGCCTCCTCGCCCGAATAAAGATGGCAGAAGCCGCCGATATGGCCCTGCGTATACTGCTCGGCGACTCGCGTCTCGAAATCGCGAGCCAGCTTCATCCGGTAATAGACATCCAACAGTTCGCGCTTATTCATAAAGAGTTCCTGACTTCTTTTTTATACTCCACCCGATTCCACTCCTATGCTTGCCGCTACTCCTATATAGTAATCATAATCCCTTTCGAGTCAAAGACATTACCGGCATATTATCAATGCATTTGCCTTCAGCCCCGGTGGCCGGCGTCGCCGGGCTTGCGTCCGGGCCTGCCGCCTGCTAGTATAGCCCGCTATGAAGACAGCCTATGCCGTGAATGTGATCAGTCTCGGATGCGCCAAGAACCTGGTGGATACCGAGCGGATGTTGGCCGCTCTGGTTGAGCGGGGGTGGATGATTGCCCAGCGCCCCCAGGAGGCCGACGCGCTCTTGATTAACACCTGTGGGTTCATCGGGGCGGCGCGCGACGAGGCGTTTGAAATGATCGAAGGCGCCCTGGAGCTCAAAGCCGCCGGCGTGGTCCAAGCCGTCATCCTGATCGGGTGCCTGGTCCAGCTTATGCCCCAACAGATGGTTGAGCGTTACCCCAATGTGGACGCCTGGGTTGGCGTGGTCACGCCCCAGACGCTGGTCGAGGCTTGTGAGGCGGTGATGGTGCCGCACCACGGCGTGGTCTGCTTGGTGCCCGACAGCCCCCGACCGGTGGACAACGGCCCCCGGCTCCGGGTTACCCCCCGCCATTTCGCCTACTTGCGCATTGGCGAGGGCTGCGATAACCGCTGCCACTATTGCCTGATCCCCACCATCCGGGGGCCGCTGCGCAGCAAGCCGATGGAGATGGTGCTGGCCGAGGCCGATGACCTGATGGCCGACGGCGCTCGCGAGTTGATCGTCATCGCCCAAGACACCACCAACTACGGGCGCGACCTGTACGGCGAGCCGAGAACGGCCGAGCTGCTCCGCCGATTGCGGGAACGCGACGGGCTGGAATGGCTGCGCCTGCTCTATGCCCATCCCGCCCATTTCGGGGACGACTTGGTTGAGGTTCTGGCCGAGGGGCGGCCGGTGCTGCCCTATGTGGACCTGCCTATCCAGCACGCCAGCGACCGGATGCTCTCCGCGATGGGCCGACGTATCGACCAAGCCGGGATTCGTGGGCTTGTCGAAACACTTCGGGCGCGTGTGCCGGACGTGGTGATTCGCACCTCGTTGATTGTGGGCTTCCCCGGTGAAAGTGACGAGGATTTCACGGAGCTGCTCGATTTCGTGCGCGAGATTCGGTTTGACCGGCTGGGGGCGTTCGCCTATTCGCAGGAGGCGGGCACGCCGGCGGCTGAGCGTGACGACCAGGTGCCGGACGCCCTCAAAGAGGAGCGGCTGGATCAGGTGATGGCCCTTCAGCATCAGATCGCCGAGGAGAAGAACGAAGCGCTGATCGGCTCGGAGATCGATGTGGTCGTCGACGGCAAGGGCATGGACGGCGAGTGGGCCGGTCGGACCGTGAACGACGCCCCCGACGTTGACGGCGGTATTAAGTTTGACGATGTGAATCTGGCCCCCGGCCTCTTCGGGCGGGCACTGATTACCGACGCCTACGGCTATGACCTGAGCGGGCGGATGCTGTAGTTTTTTTGACAGGATGGACAGGATGGACGGGATGGGTGGCCGAGCGGAACCGGCTCGGCAAGGAATCACGGGACTGCCGCGTGAAGCATGAGGATATCACAAGCAAGATTATCGGGGCCGCCTATGCGGTTCATAACAAGATGGGCGGCGGCTTCCTTGAGTCGGTCTATGAGCAGTGCATGCTCATCGAGTTGCGTAAAGCGGGGCTTTTGGTTGAGCACCAGAAGCCGATTGCGGCCTATTACGATGACGCGGTGGTCGGCGAATTTGTCGCAGATCTTTTGGTGGAAGACACGGTTGTTGTGGAACTGAAAGCCGTGCGAGAACTGCTCCGGATTCACGAGGTACAGTTGGCCAACTATCTGACGGCCACCAATAAACCGGTGGGGCTGCTGATCAATTTCGGAACTAACAGAGTGCAGGTAATTCGTAAGGTCAAAGACCTGTCGGACAATTAGCCCTTTTCGCCGCAACCGGCCGAGAGACAGAATAACTTGGTCCAGACACCCATCCCGTTCATCCTGTCCATCCTGTCGAAAAAACGGAGACTTTGGCTATGAACCTGAACCTGCCAAATCGCATCACCCTGGGGCGGCTGATCCTCGCGGTGGTGTTCTTTATCCTCGTCTCGTTCGAACATCGGGCTGCTCTTAATTGGGCTTTGGCGGTCTTTATCGTCGCCTGTTCGACGGATTTCCTCGACGGCTATTTCGCGCGTAAGTACAACCTGGTGACGGCGTTGGGTCGCATCGCCGACCCGTTTGTGGACAAGGTCATCGTTTGCGGCGGCTTTGTGTTGCTCATCGCGCCCCGGTCGCCGTTCGTCGCTCCATGGATGGTGGTGGTGATCATCAGCCGCGAGTTTCTGGTCAGCAGCATC
>CAZBCO010000072.1:0-4132 GCA_964490295.1 uncultured Planctomycetota bacterium | reverse complement strand
GGCGAAGCTCGGCGACTGGGTGCTGGTCCACGCCGGGTTTGCGTTGACCGTGCTCGACGAGGCCGAAGCCCGCGAGACCTTCGAGGCGTTGCAGCTCGCACTGGACGACGACCCCGAACCCGCGACGAGCGAGGGCTGAAGCATGGACCGAGAGGCCGCACGCCGGCGGGTCGACGAAATCACCGAGCTTTGCGCAGGCCGCGAGCGCGTCCAACTGATGGAGGTCTGCGGTACGCACACCGTCAGCCTGTTCCGCAGCGGCGTCAAGAGCCTGCTGCCGCCGGGCCTCCGGCTGGTCAGCGGCCCCGGATGCCCGGTCTGCGTGACCTCCCAGGGCTACCTCGACGCGGCCTGCGAGCTGGCGCGGCGGCCGGAGGTCACGGTCTGCACCTACGGCGACATGGTGCGGGTGCCCGGCTCGACCGGGAGCCTGGCCGACGTCCGGGCGCAGGGGGCCGAGGTGGTCGTGGTCTATTCCGCGCGCGACGCGCTCCGCGTGGCGCGCGAGCATCCGAGTCGCACCGTGGTCTTCCTGGCGGTGGGGTTCGAGACGACCACCCCGCCCACCGCGGCAGCGGTGCTGGAAGCGGCGGAGAGCGGGGTCGATAATTTCTTCATCCTGCCCGGCCACAAGCGGGTGCTCCCCGCGCTGCGCGCCTTGCTGGCCGCGGGCGAGGTGCCCATCGACGGCTTCCTCTGCCCCGGCCACGTGAGCATCATCATCGGGTCAGACGCCTACCGGCCCATCGCCGAGGCGTTCGGCAAGCCCTGCGTGGTCGCCGGGTTCGAGCCGCGCCAGATGCTCGACGGCATCCTCCGGCTGGTGCGCCAAGTCGCGGCGGGCGTCGCCGAGGTCGATAACGTGTACGGAGCGGTGGTGAGCGCCGGGGGGAACGCCGCGGCGCGGGCCTGCATCGACCGGGTGTTCCAGCCCGGCCCGGCGGTCTGGCGGGCGCTGGGCGAGATTCCCGACAGCGGGCTCGACCTGCGCCCGGAGTTCGAGCGGTTCGACGCGCGGCGGCTGGGCGTGGCCTTCGGGCCGGACGTGCAGCCGCCCGGATGCCGCTGCGGCGATGTGATTCAAGGCAAGCTCGACCCCGACGCCTGCGCGCTGTTCGGGAAGGTCTGCACCCCGATGCAGCCCGTCGGCCCCTGCATGGTCAGCAGCGAGGGGGCCTGCGCCGCGTGGTATAAATACGGACGGAAGCACGCATGAACCATGACGATCAGATTCTTCTGGCCCACGGCGGCGGCGGCGAGCTGACCCGGCAGCTTATCGAGCAGCATATCCTCCCCCGGCTTGGCAACCGCCTGCTCGACCCGTTGACCGACAGCGCGGTGCTGCCCCGGCCCGGTGGCCGGGTGGCCCTGACCACCGACACCTACGTGGTGCAGCCGCTGGAGTTCCCCGGCGGCGACATCGGGCGGCTCGCGGTCTGCGGCACGGTCAACGACCTCGCGGTGATGGGCGCCCGGCCGCTGGCCCTGAGCCTGGGCCTGGTCCTCGAAGAGGGCCTGCCCTTCGCCCTGCTGGACCGCATCCTCGACTCCATAGCGGCCGCTGCCGACGAGGCCGGGGTGGCGGTGGCCACCGGCGACACCAAGGTGATCGAGCGCCGCCGGGGCGACGGCCTGATGATCAACACCGCGGGCCTCGGCGAGCTGCGCGACGACGCCCGGCTGGACGCCGCGCGGATTCAACCCGGCGACGCGGTGCTCTTCTCCGGCCGCATCGCCGAACACGGGCTGGCGGTGATGTCCGCCCGCGAGCACCTCACCTTCCAGACCGCGTTGCTCAGCGACGCCGCGCCGTTGACCGGGCTGGTCGCCGCGCTGCTGGAGAGCGGGGCCGAGGTGAAGTTCCTGCGCGATGCCACGCGCGGGGGCGTGGCCGGGGTGCTGGCCGACTTGGCCGAGGCGACGGGCCTGACGCTGGAGATCGACGAGGCCCGCATCCCGCTCTCCGCCGCCGCGCGGAACACCGCCGAGCTGCTGGGCCTGGACCCGCTGACCGTGGCGAACGAGGGCAAGCTGGTGGCGGTGGTCGCCGAGGCCGATGCCGAACGGGCGTTGGCCGCGTGCCGTGCTCACGCCCTGGGGCGACACGGGGCGGTGGTGGGGGCGTTCGTCGATGCCGCACCGCCGCTGGCCGAGCTGCTCACGCGCTCCGGAGGGCGGCGGATGGTGATGCGGCCCTACGGCGAGGAACTGCCACGCATCTGTTGAGGAGTGCTCCGATGCACGAGATGTCCATCGCGGTCGCGCTGTTGCAGCAGGTGGAGGCTCTGGCCGCCGAGCACCAAGCCGGGCGCGTCGAGGCGCTGGAAATCGCCGCCGGGTCGCTCCGGGCGGTGGTCCCGGAGGCGCTCGACCTGGCCTGGCAGGAGCTGACCGCCGGCACCCTGGCCGAGGGTTCGGCCTTGACGGTTCGGCCCGTGCCGCCGCGCGTCCGGTGCCGGGGTTGCGGCCACACGTTCGCCCCGGAACCCGACGCTTACCTTTGTGACCGATGCGGCCGGGCCGACGTGGATATTCTGGAGGGCAACGACATCGTGCTGATGTCGCTGACGTTCACCCCAACCGACGGAGACGATTGCCATGAAGATTAACGTGGTGCGCAACGTGTTGAAGCGCAACGACGACGTGGCCGCGGAGAACCGCGGGCGGATGGCCCGGCGCGGGCTGCTGGCGGTGAACGTGACCAGCGCTCCGGGCAGCGGCAAGACCACGCTGCTGCAGAAGACCCTGCCCGGACTCGCCCCGCAGCGCGGCGCGGTGATCGTCGGCGACCTGCAAACCACGCGCGATGCCGAGCGGCTCGGCGACGTCGCCGCCCAGGTGACTCAGATCAACACCGAGGGCGGCTGCCACCTCTCCGCCGCCCAGGTGGCGAAGGCGCTGGATACGCTGGACCTCGACACCATCGACTACCTGTTTATCGAGAACGTCGGCAACATGGTCTGCCCTGCCGGGTTCGACCTCGGCGAGCATGCCCGCGTGGCGATGCTCTCGGTGCCGGAGGGCGACGACAAGGTCGCCAAGTACCCGACGCTGTTCCAGCCCGCCGACGTCATCTTGCTCAGCAAGATCGACCTGGTGGCGGTGCTGGGCTATGACCTGCAACGGGTTTACGACGACCTCGCCCGGCTGAACACCCGCGCCCCGGTGATCGAGATCTCGGCCCAGACCGGCCAGGGCCTCGACGCCTGGCTCACCTGGCTCCGCACACAACGCGAGCCGCTGGCCTGACGCGGGAGCAACGCGGGGAGCGCCCGAAGCCAAACCGTTGCCCTGCCCGGGTGGCGGCTCTGGACAGTGCCGGTGGAGTTGGCTAAAATGCCGCCTTGGCTGGTTACTTCTCTGGAGGATATGCAACCTTGGCTACAACAAAGAAGCGTTATGTGCAGGTCGGTCTCGGCAGCCGTTCGGGTATGTTCACCAAAGCGATCACCGAAACCTATGCGGCACACGCCGAGCTGGTCGGCCTGTGCGATGCGAACCTGGGGCGGGCCGAGCTGCGCCGGGAGGAGCTGGCGGCTCAGGGCTACGGCACCGTGCCGGTCTATGCCGCCGACGCCTTCGAGACGATGCTGGCCGAGCAGAAGCCGGACACGGTGATCGTGACCACCAAGGACTGCGCCCACCATCTGTATATCTGCCGGGCGATGGAGCTGGGCTGCGATGCGATTACCGAGAAGCCGATGACCATCGACGCCGACAAGTGCCAGCAGATTATCGACACCCAACGGGCCACCGGGCGGGACCTGCGGGTCACCTTCAACTACCGCTATTCCCCGGCCCGCACGCAAGTCAAAGAGCTGCTGATGCAGGGCACCATCGGCAAGGTGCTGTCGGTCGACTTCACTTGGAACCTCAACACCCGCCACGGGGCGGACTACTACCGACGCTGGCACCGCAACAAGGAAAACAGCGGCGGGCTGATGGTCCACAAGGCCACGCACCATTTCGACCTGGTGAACTGGTGGATCAGCTCGTCGCCGGACACGGTGGCCGCTCTGGGGCGCCGCGCGTTTTACACGCCCGCCACCGGCGACAAGCTGGGCTTCACCCGCCGCACCGAACGCTGCCACACCTGCCCGCACCTGGCCGACCAAAGCTGCAAGTTCGCCCT
>CAZBCO010000071.1:0-5523 GCA_964490295.1 uncultured Planctomycetota bacterium | reverse complement strand
CAGCGCGACGAGCCGCTGACCTGCGGCCGGACGCCCGTCCGTACCGCCGTCGCGTTCTTCAAGGACGTTCACGCCCGGCTCGAAAAGCAGATCGGGAAGAAGGTGCCGTTCTCGTGCAACATGAAGCTCGGCTTCGCATACGGTGGGCGTGAGCCGGTCAACCGGCTGTTCGACTTCGGCATGGCGGAGTTCTACCGGCAATACCTCAATCCGACAGCGATTGCCGAGGCCTCCCGCGACGCCGAGCGGCGCGGCAAGACGATAATCTATACCGGCGGCGCTCCGCTGTCGAACGGGGAGATTCGCTGCGCCATCGCAGGCTGCTACGCGAACGGCGTCAACTACATCGTGCCGTGGGACCAGTTCACGGGCATCGGCCGGCCGCGGCTGTTCAGCAAGCCGGAGGATTTCGCCGACCTCTACGGCTTCGTCCGCGCAGTCGCAACGCACCTGGATGGCTACGAGCGCGCCGCCGAGGTCGTTCCGGTCGCCCTTCGCACGGACCGAATCCGCGAGCAACTGGCGAACGACCTGTTCGCCGGGCGTGCGTTCACGGTGGTGATGGTCACGAAATCGGACGAGAACATCGGGGTTGGCGGCAACTCGGCCAACGGCAGCGGCGGGATTCCTCGGCTGTATATGGTGCGGGGCGGCTTCCACTACAACGTGTTGGATAAGGCGATTCCGACGGGGACGCAGGCGGGCGAGGTCGAGATCACGACATTCGTCCACGACGGGAAGAATCGGATCACAGCCTACCGGAACGGCGAGAAGGCGGGGTCGCGGGCCGATGACGACCACGCGGCGGTCAATGAATTCGGCGGTGGCGTTCTCAGCATCCCCTTCAACGGCGCCAACCGGAACCAGTCGGGTGATTTCGCCGAGCTGTTTGGCTTCCGCGGCGAATTACCTGCCCGGCGACTTGCGGCCCTGCACGCGGCGCTCAAGGCCAAGTACTTGGACGGCGGGAGCCGTGAGGGAGTGATTCCCGATAACCTGCTCGGGCCGGAACTGACGCTGCACCTGTCGGCGGAAGACCTGGCCAAGACGCATAAGCCGGGCACCGCCGTCACGACCTGGCCGGCGCGGACCGGGCAGACGGCGATGGTGCCGAATGTGCGGCTGCACAACGGAAACCAAGCGTCGGCGCCGGTGTTCCTGCCGGAGGCGGTGAACGGTCGGCCTGCGGTGCGTTTCGACGGGGTCGGGAATCTGATGCGGATTGTCGATGCGAGGCAACCGGCCGGGGTGGATCCGTTCGCCGTGGCACCGGGAACGGGCAGCGGGCGGCTGTGCATCTTTGCCCGCGCCAAGCCGGACGACGCCGATGCACCGGTGGTCCTGCACCTCGTTGAATGGTACGGAACTCCGGGGCCGAAGCCCGCCACCATCGTGCTTCAGCCGGAGGCCTTCTTCGGCGAGCGACCGCTCCGCGTGACCCTGCTGGCCCCACCGCCCTACGATAAGACCGCTCACCAGAAGGCCCAGGCGGAACAGGACTACGGGCCGCTGGCGGTATGGACGGAGTTGCCGACGGCTCAGAAGGGCGGGCGGGTGCATGTCGAGGTCCCGGCGCTGCGTCCCTGGGGCATTATGCTCGTTGCACCGGCAGATTAGTGGATGCTCAAACTCGGCGTCGCGTGAACGCCGGAATGCAAGTTGGGGCGAGTCTCACTCAGAGAAATAGCAAAGATGACCACGTATGATATCCTTGATTTTGGAGCCTGTCCCGACGGACGGACCTTGAATACCGAGAGTATTCAGCAGGCTATCGACGCCTGCCACCAGGCGGGTGGCGGCCAAGTGGTCTGTCCTCCGGGCACCTATCTGATCGGTACCATCGATCTGCGCAGTCGAGTCGAATTGCACCTCTCTGCCGGGTGTCGGCTGGTGGGCAGCCCGAACCTTGCGGACTATACGCCGCTCGTCGCCGAGGGCTTTCGGCCCGAAGGCGTGCCGGAACATTCGATCCTGCCCCTCCTTCGATCCGTGGATGCGGAGGATGCGGCCATCACCGGTCACGGCGTCATCAACGGCTCCGGCCCGGCCTTCTACGCCGATCCGACGGGCGTCGGAAAGCTCGACAAGCCCAAAACGCCGCGCCCGCGCCTTGGGATGTTCTACCGTTGCCGCCGGCTCCGTATCACAGACGTCCGGTTCGAGAACGCCGCCTCCTGGACGCTGTGGTTGATGCAGTGCGAGGGAGTGGCCGTTCATCGCGTGAGCATCCACGGAGACCGTCGCCTCCGCAATATCGACGGCATTGATATCGACGCCTGCCGTGAGGTGACGCTTTCCGACTGCCGGATCGATACCGAGGACGACGCCATCGTGCTTCGGGCCATTCAGGGGATTTACGAGGCCCCAGCAGTTTGCGAGCACATCACCGTCGCCAATTGTGTTTTACGCAGTCGTTGTCAGGGCGTGCGCGTCGGCTGCCCCAGCGACGGCCCGATTCGCAACTGCACCTTCACCAACCTGGTTATTGAAAGCTCACGAAACGGCATTGCCTTCGATAACCCGCGGGGCTATCTGGATCCGGGTGATTCAGGCCGCGCCCACATCGAAAATATCCTGTTCTCCAACGTCGTGATCTACTGCGAGTTAAGCCCGATCCGCATCGTTGTTGAGGAGGGTATCAAGCTCAACCGTTTAGCCGACCTGCGGTTCGCCAACTTCCGTATTCACAGCGGCAGCCCCTGCATCATTCAGGGGTGCCCCGAGACCATCCTGCATAACATTCAGTTCAGCGACATGCAGATTGAAACCAGCGGCGATGATGCTCTCCTCTGCCGCTACTGCGACGGCCTGAGCCTGAACCACGTCGAGTTGTGCAGCGGATCGAAGCGCGTACCCCAGGTACCATAGCGTCGATCACGTCCGCTCCGCCTGCCTTTTCCGGCGCCGCCGGGTTCGGGCGGTTGAATCCAGTGGCGGGGTGCTCGTGTTATGCCGTGGCCAGGGTATGCACTTCTTCTTGCAGGCGGCTGCCCAGCCGGTCGCGCTGGACTTCCAGATCATAATGGGCTTGCAGGTTAAGCCAGAACTGCGGCGACATGTCGAAATACCGCCCCAACCGTAAGGCCGTGTCGGCGGTCACCGCCCGCGTGCCGTGGACGATCTCGTTGATCCGGCGCGCGGAAACGCTGATCTCCTTGGCCAGCCGGTATTGGCTGATGCCCATCGGGCCGAGGAACTCCTCGCGGAGCACCTCACCGGGATGCACGGGAGCAAGCTTTTTCAAGGGTCGGGCCTCCTAATGGTAGTCTACTATCTCGACATCGTGCGCATCGCCGCCGTGCCAGCGAAAACAGATGCGCCACTGCTGATTGATGCGGATGCTGTGCCGGCCTCGCCGGTCGCCGTGAAGCGATTCCAGCCGGTTGCCGGGCGGCACGCGCAACTCGTCCAGGGCAGTCGCGGCGTCGAGTATCCAGAGCTTGCGCAAGGCCGCCCGATGTACTTCCGGCGGCAAATGCCGAGGCCGGACGCGATGGAACAGCCTTTCGGTGTCTTTGCATCGGAACGACCGGATCATGTCTGGATCATAACGCGTGGCGATAATAATGTCAAGCGTTATGACTCGGTGGCCATCCGAAGACGTGTGGCATGAGGTTTGGGTTCCCGCCGGAAGTCGGTTGTGGTACCGATTTGTCTGAACCAGACCGTTGATTATTCCGGGGCGATGCTTTAGGCTGTGGGGGAAGATTGGACGGTTTTTGAGGCGACGCGATGGGTAAAATTCGGATTCTCTACTGCATCGATTCCCTCGCGCACGACGCGGGGCCGGTTCCATAAGGAGGCCATTAACGCGTGGCTCAAGCAGCACCCAGAGAAAGGGGCGAAGCAATGACCACCGACCCCATCCGATCCGAAGGTGAAATCGTCCTATATCAGCCTCCGGAAGGCAGCGGCCCAATCCGCGTCCTGCTTAAGGGCGAGACGGCCTGGCTGCCCCAGGGGGTGATCGCGGAGCTGTTCCAGACCTCGGTCCCGAACATAAACATCCACCTCAAGAACATTTACGAAGAAGGCGAACTGGACGAGGCAGCAACGGTTAAGGAATACTTAATAGTTCGCCAGGAGGGATCCCGACAGGTCTCGCGCAAGATTCTGCATTACAGCCTCGACGCCATTCTGGCGGTCGGCTACCGCGTGAAATCGCCGGTCGCTACACGTTTCCGCCAGTGGGCCACCGAGCGACTCCACGAATATCTGGTCAAGGGCTTCACCCTCGACGACGAGCGCCTCAAGGGCACCGACAGCCTCGCCGACCACTTCGACGAGCTGCTCGCCCGCATCCGCGAAATCCGTGCCAGCGAAGCCCGCGTCTACCAGCGCATCCGCGAGATATTCGCTCTGGCCGTCGATTACCGCGAGGGCGAGCAAGAGACCCAGCGATTCTTCGCCACCATGCAGAACAAGATGCACTACGCCGCCACCGGCCACACCGCTGCCGAAATCATCCGCCGACGCGCCGACTCCGCCAAGGTCAACATGGGCCTGACCGTATGGAAAGGCAGTCGCGTCCTCAAGCGCGACATCGGCACCGCCAAGAACTATCTCGACGCCCAGGAGATCGACACCCTCAACCGCATCACCGTGATGTTCCTCGACCAGGCCGAGTTCCGCGCCCAGCGTCGCCAGGACATCCGCATGCACGACTGGGAAGCCTTCCTCGATAAGTTCCTGAGCGACACCGAATTGCCCGTCCTCGCCGACGCCGGTTCGGTCAGCCACGAAGATGCCTTGGATTGGGCGCACGAGCAGTACGACGCCTTAGCCCAGCGCCGCCGACTTGAAGCCGAGAAGCAGGCCGAATCCCACTACGTTGAAGACTTGCGAACTTCCGCCCAAGCCCTTGAAGCCGAGCGGAAGAAGAAGGCTCCGAAGAAAGGGCGCAAACGCGGCCCGGGCAAAAGAGGCCAATGATGACCAGCCCGGACGGCCTGAAACTGATCAACCGGAACCTTGACTCTTCGCGGTGTCTTGGTTCAGCGTGAATTGGACAAAGCCCGGCTGGGGTTCGGCACGAAGGGGCCATTAACCGAGATCGTGCCGGGTCGCGTCTGGAATCTTGGGGCCCACAAGAACTCCCTTTGGCGCACTCTCCGTTTGGATTCGGCCCAACCACGGGGTACCAGCGAGAAGGTGGACAGATAGCCCAATCGCGTTTATCGTGCTTGCGGGCCTCCCTCGCGTATATTTCACGGCGTTCGTGCGTTTTTCTTCTTAGACGGCGGTTTGGACTCCGGACGATTCTGCGCGAACAACCCGTTGATTATTCCCGCCCGATGATTTAGGCTGTTGGGAAAGGCCGATGGACTTCAGGATAGGGCGATGGGCAAAATTCGGATTCTCTACTGCATCGATTCCCTCGCGCACGACGCGGGGCCGGACAAACAGGTCGCCGAGCTGATCCGCGGCATCGACCACGATCGGTTCGAGATGCACCTCTGCTGCTTCGAGGACTGCCCCCGAATGCGGTCGCTGGACGACCTTTGTCGGCAGATTGTCCTGCCG
>CAZBCO010000070.1:0-2713 GCA_964490295.1 uncultured Planctomycetota bacterium | reverse complement strand
ATTACGGTGAAGTTCACCGCGACCACGGCCACGCGCGCGGAGGCGACGGCTCTGCTGGAGCCGATGGTCGGCCGGGCGGCCGAGGCCCTGGGCGAGGTGGTCTTCGGCGAGGACGACGCCACGCTTCAGAGCGCCGTCGCGCGGCTGCTGAAGGCCTCGGGAAAGACGCTGGCGGTGGCGGAGTCCTGCACCGGCGGGCTGGTCTGCCACTGGCTGACCGAGGTGCCGGGCATCTCGGAGCATCTGCTGGAGGGCGCGGTGACCTACAGCAATGCGGCGAAGACCCGGCGGCTGGGCGTCCCGCCCGCGCTGTTCGACACGGTCGGAGCGGTCAGCGAGGAGGTCGCCCGGGCGATGGCCGAGGGGATGCGCGAGCAGTCCGGGGCGGACCTGGGCCTGGGCATCACCGGCATCGCCGGGCCGTCCGGAGGCTCGCCGGAAAAGCCGGTGGGCACGGTTCACATCGCCCTGGCAACTCCCGAACGGACGGTGCATCAGAAGTGGTCGCTGGTGGGCACACGGACGCTGATACAGTTCCGCGCGGCGAAGTACGCCCTGAACCTCATCCGGCTTGAATTGTTACGATCGGTCGGACGTTGAACGCGACGGTCGCTCCGGTTCAGTCCTGATCGTCGCCGCTCTCGGTGTCGTCGTCCGCCCCGCCGGAAATCATATGCCGCAGGGCGTCCTCTTCCTCCTTCTTGGTCGACCACTTTTCGTCAAAGTAGTCGATTTTGTGGAGGGGCATCACCACGGTGGAGGCGACGTTGCCGAGGTGGGCGTTGATGCGCTTGAGGAAGCGGAAGGCCAGCGCCAGGCAGACGGCGTGGTTGGGGGAGAGGCTGTCGTCGTCCGCAATGCGTTCGACCATCGCATCGCCGCGTTTGGCGAAGCGCGTTTCCTCGACGATAATCTCGTGGCCCAGGGTCTGGTCTTCCTCGGCGAAGGCCTGGCGGGTCTTGTTGAAGCTGGCGGCGACCAGGTCGGCCATCTCGCGCAGGTCGGCGGCATAGGCTTCGGGAATGGTCGGGTCTTTGAGCATGTCGACCACTTCGAGCAGGTTTTTGCAGTAGTCGCCGGCCCGCTCGACATCCTTGATCACGCTCATCAGGATGAGGCAGGCGGGGGCATCGCCGCGCGGGTTGAGGGCCAGGTGCTCGACCAGCTCCTTGCGGATTTTGCGCTGCTTCTTGTTGATCTTGATGTCGGTGCTGTAGATCATGTCGCGGGCGTCGGCCACCTTGCGGACGCCGAAGAGCGCGTCGGTCGAGCAATGGAACATGGCTTCCGCCGCTTCGATCATCTTCATGAAATTATTAAGGGCCTTATCGAGCAGGCCGATCTTCTTCCACATCCGAATCAGTTCGCGCAACATGCGTCAACCTCCTCTAAAGGGATCGATGAATTAAAATCAACAGGGCCGGAATCCCGTAGAACATGGCAAAGACCCCCAACAACGCCAGGCGACGGTGCCGGGTGGCCAACTGAGCGACACCTTCCGAGATGCGGATCGGTATCCGGCGCATCTGGGGCACGGGATAGAATATCAGCATGCCCATGATGTTGAAGAGGGAATGGACCAGGGCGATGGTCACGCCCGCACCGCCCACCGCCAGCGAGGCGATCAGCGCGGTGATCGTGGTCCCGATGTTCGCCCCGATGGTAATCGGGAAAATCTGGGTGCAGGTCACGATCCCGGCCGCGGCCATCGGCACCATCACCGAGGTGGTGATCGAGCTGGACTGCACCATCATCGTCACCAGCAGGCCGATGACAATCCCCATCCATCCCGACTTGCCGAGCACCCGGGCAATGAACGATTCCGCCTTGCCCAGCATCATCGAGCGCAGCACCTTGACCAGCATAATCAGCGCGAAGAAGATGCAGACCAGGCCGATGCCGATCACCAGGCCCGCCTGCCAGCCGGGCACCTTGGGGCGCCCGCCGACCAGCGAATAGATCAAACGCAGCGTCGGGTTCAGCATCCACCCCACCGGGTCGAAAGCCTTGACGTTGCTGCCCTCCGCCGCAATCGCGGGAAGGACCCCCGTCAACCACAGGCTGGCGCGCTCCAACAGCCCGAACGCCAGCTCCAGCGGCAACAAGATCATCACCACCAGAACATTGAACACGTCGTGGACGATGGCTCCGCCCAAGGCCCGGCGGAACTGTTCCTTACGCATCACATAGCCCATCGAGACCAGGGCGTTGGTCACCGTGGTGCCGATGTTCGCCCCCATCATAATCGGCACGGCAATGTGGACGCCGAACACGCCCGAAGCGACCATGCCCACCACAATGCTGGTGGTCACCGAGGAGCTTTGCACCAGGCTGGTGACCACGATGCCCACCAGCAGGCCCACGAACGGGTTGGAGGCCTCCTTGACCAGGTTTTCGACCATCTGCTGCGACTTGGTCATGGCGGGAGCATCCGGCGCCTTTGCCGGAGCCTCGGCGCCGGCCGGGGCCGTGGTCGGGGCCTCACCCGGCTGCGGGAGCGGCTGGGCCGCGACCGAGCGGCGCGGCGGGGCGAACACCTTGAACCCCGCACTCATCAGCTTGATGCCGCACATGAAGAGATACAAGAGGACGAGAACCGTAACCGTCCTGCGAAGCCGTGACGCCTGGCGCCTGGGGTCATCTGGTGTCATCGCATTCCTTGATCAGACCAGCGGACTTGCATCGGACAAGGTGCCGATAGAGTACGTTTTCA